>JAUWWA010000224.1 GCA_030617125.1 Pirellulales bacterium
ACACACCGACGCGGCTCGGGCACCGCCCCGTCAGCAGGCCGACGCGCGACGGCGAACAGACCGGCGCGGCCGAATAACAATCGGTCAGCCGCATTCCCTCCGCGGCCAACCGGTCCAGGTGCGGCGTTTTGATGGTTTCGCTTCCGTAGCAGTGCAAATCTCCGTAGCCGAGATCGTCGCATAGGATCACCAGAAAGTTCGGCCGAATCGGCGTGTCGTCAACGGCAAACCCGTTGGAACAGGCCACTGCCCATACCGCCGGCAACAGCGTCATCTGCGACAGCGTCATACAAAACGATAGCCTCATGACTTGAACTCCTCGGACGGTCTGGATACGGAAACAGCCGCCTTCTGTCGAGATCCACGATAAACAACGGGCCCCGCCGACACAACCCCGGCGTCCGGCCGCGCCGGCATCTTGTTTCCGACGAACGTCGTGACATACAACACCCCGTAAGACCGAGGGGAAAAAAGGTCGCGAGGGCAAAGGAGGCAAAGCAGAAACGGGGAGAATGCCGTCGGCGTGGACAAACCGTGTGGCTCAGCTTCCGCGCTGAAGCGCAGATGGGTACGTTGCGCCCAAGGAAAAAATGGCGGCCGGTGCTAGCCGCAGATCAGTTCCGCGACCACCGGTCGCGGCTTTATGAGTTTGACCACCGCAAAGCGGTTTCTGAGCGCGACCAAAGGTCGCGGCTTTATGAGTGTGACCACCGCAAAGCGGCTTTATGTTGCCGCGAGATACGCAAACGAGCTTTCTTCGTCCGAGGGCTCGGCCTCTTCCGCCGGTTCGCCGGCGACGTGTTCGATGGCGGCCAACTGGCTGTAATAGTGCCATCGCTCGTCGATGTCCGCTTGGGCCAATTTCAGTAGCCGCTCGGATTCCTCGGGCTTGGATCGGGCCAGAACGGCAAAGCGGTTCTGCTGCATCGCAAAGTCCTTGAAGTCGCCTTTGGGCGCCTTGCCGGTGAGCGTGAACGGATGCACCTCGTCGCGTGGATCGAACGTGTACAGCGGCCAGTAGCCGCAGGCCACCGCTTCCTTCTGGCCGTTCATTGCGGTAGTCATGTTGGTCCCCCAGCCGATACAGTGGCTGAATGCAAGGATCAGCGACGTGCCGCGATAGGACTCGGCCGCGCGGATGGTCTTGATCGCGTGCGCCGGGTTGGCGCCGAGGGCGATCTGCCCGACGAACACGTCGCCGTAGGCCATGGCGATCATGCCGAGGTCCTTTTTGCGGCCGGGTTTTCCGGCGGCGGCGAACTTGGCGACCGCACCGCGCGGCGTGGCCTTGCTGGCCTGGCCGCCCGTGTTCGAGTAGACCTCGGTATCCATTACGAGGATGTTCACGTCGCGGCCTGAGGCGAACACGTGGTCGAGCCCGCCGAAGCCGATGGCGTACGCCCAACCGTCGCCGCCGAAGCTCCAGATGCTCCGGCGGATGAGGTAGTCGGCCGAGGCCGACAGGCTCTTCGCCTCGGGGCTGTCGATCTTCGCCAGCCGCTTCTTGAGTTCGGCGACCTGGGCGCGCTGCCGAGCGATCTCCTCGTCGGTCTCCTGCTTGTCGCTCACCAGCGCCGCGACCAGTTCGTCGCCAAGTTCCGACGCAAGTTGCCCAAGTAGCACGTGGCAGTAATCGCGTTGCTGATCGACGGCCAATCGGAAGCCCAGCCCGAACTCGGCGCAGTCCTCGAACAGCGAGTTCGACCAGGTTGGCCCGCGCCCGTCTTCGTTCACGGCGTACGGCGTGCACGGCAGGTTGCCGCCGTAGATCGACGAGCAGCCCGTGGCGTTGCCGATCATCATCCGGTCGCCGAAGAACTGGCTGATGAGCTTCACGTAGGGCGTTTCGCCGCAGCCGGCGCAGGCGCCGGAGAACTCGAACAGCGGCCGGAGCAACTGCGAGCCCTTCATGGTGGCGGCGTTGACTTTGCTGCGATCCATCTCGGGCAGGCCAAGGAAGCAATCGAGGTTCGCCCGCTCGCGATCGAGGTGGTCGAGCTTCTTCTCCATGTTGATCGCCTTGCGGCCCTCCGCCTTCTTGTTTCTTGCCGGGCAGACGTCCACGCACACGCCACAGCCGGTGCAGTCGTCGGGAAAGACCTGGACGCGGAACTTGTGGTCCGGGAAGTCCTTCCCCTTCCAGTCGGCCGTCGCAAATGAGTCGGGCGCGCCGGCCAAGTCGGCCGGGTCGACCGCTTTGACGCGAATCGACGCGTGCGGGCAGACCAGCGAGCAGCGGGCGCACTGGATGCAGACGGCCGAGTCCCAGATGGGAATCTCCTGGGCGATGCTCCGCTTCTCGTACTGTGTGGTCGCTGTGGGAAACGTGCCGTCGGCGGGAAAGGCGCTGACGGGCAAGTCGTCGCCGCGGTTGGCGATGATCGTTCCCAGCACGTCCTGAACGAACTCCGGAGCGCCCTCGGGAACCACCGGCAACCGATGATGTTTCGAGGTGACTTTGCCGGGCGTCTTGACCTCGTGCAGTGCGCCGATCGCGCCGTCGACGGCGGCATAGTTCCGCTTCAAGACCGTTTCACCCCGCTTGCCGTAGGTCTTCTTGATGGCGTCCTTGATATGGGCGATGGCTTCTTCTTCCGGCAGGATGTCGGCCAGCTTGAAGAAGCAGGTCTGCATGATCGTGTTGATGCGCACGCCCATTTCGGCCTCGCGGGCGACACGGTAGGCATCGACCACGTAGAGCTTCAGCTTCTTGTCGACAATCTGCTGCTGCAACTCGATCGGCAACGCGTCCCAGACTTCGTCGGGGCCGAAGGGGCTGTTCAGCAGGAAGGTAGCCCCGGGCTCGGCTATCGACAGCATGTCCAACCGTTCGGGGAAGTGCGACTGGTGGCAGGCCACGAAGTTCGCCCGGCTGACCAGGTACGAGCCCTTGATCGGCCGCGGGCTGAAGCGCAGGTGCGAGGTGGTCAGTGAGCCGGCCTTCCGCGAGTCATAGACGAAGTAGCCCTGGGCGTGCAACGAGGTGTTCTCGCCGACGATCTTCACCGAGTTCTTGTTCGCCCCAACCGTGCCGTCGCTGCCGAGGCCGAAGAAAACCGCCCGGATAACGTCGTCACCCTCGGTCGAGAACGCCGGGTCGTACTCCAGGCTCAAGTTCGTCACGTCGTCGTTGATGCCCACGGTAAAGTGTTTCTTGGGCTTGCTCCGAGCGAGTTCGTCGAAGACGGCGGCGACCATCGCCGGCGTAAACTCCTTCGACGAGAGGCCGTAGCGGCCGCCGATTACTTCCGGCAGCGGGGCGTCGTGGTTCCGCGCCGCCCACTGTTCGGCCAAGGCCGACACCACGTCGAGATAGAGCGGTTCGCCGCCGGCGCCCGGCTCCTTCGTGCGATCCAACACGGCGATTCGCTCGACCGTCTTCGGCAGCGCGGCGAGCAGTGCCGCCGTGTCCAACGGCCGATACAGGCGGACCTTGACCAAGCCGACCTTCTGTCCGTCGGCATTGAGCTTCTCGACCGTCTCTTCCGCGGCCCCGATGCTGGAAGCCATGGTGACGACCACGCGGTCGGCGTCCTCGGCGCCGACATAGTCGAACAAATGGTATTGCCGGCCGGTCAACTTGGCGAACTTGTCCATCGTTTTCTGGACAACGCCGGGCGCGGCTTCGTAGTACGGGTTGCAGCTTTCGCGGGCCTGGAAGAAGACGTCGGGGTTTTGGGCCGTGCCCCGCAGCACGGGCTTCTCGGGGTTCATCGCCCGAGCGCGATGGGCCTTGACCAACTCCATGTCGATCATCGCCCGGGCGTCGTCCTCGGTGAGCTGCTCGATCTTATTTACCTCGTGGGAGATTCGGAAACCGTCGTAGAAGTGGATCAACGGCACGCGGGCTTCCAGCGTGGCGGCGTGGGCAATAAGCGCCATGTCCTGGGCTTCCTGGACCGAACCGGACGCGAGCATTCCCCAGCCCGTCGAGCGGCACGCCATCACGTCGCTGTGGTCGCCGAAAATCGACAGTGCGTGGGTGGCGACGGTCCGCGCGGTCACGTGGAAGACCGTCGAGGTCAGCTCCCCGGCAATCTTGAACATGTTCGGGATCATCAGCAGCAGGCCCTGCGAGGCGGTGAAGGTGGTCGTCAGCGCCCCGGCCTGCAACGCGCCGTGCACCGCGCCGGCCGCCCCGGCTTCGCTCTGCATTTCCACGACGTCGGGCACGGTGCCGAAGATGTTCTTGCGACCGGCGGCCGCCCAGGCGTCGGGCATTTCGCCCAGGCCCGACGACGGGGTGATCGGATAGATCGCCATCACCTCGTTGCACATGTGGGCCACGTTGGCCGTCGCCTCGTTGCCGTCGACGGTCACGAAACGTCTCTTTTCCACGGAAGCTCTCCTCGATTGCGAGTTGGGATTCTAACTGCACGAAACTATTAAGTTTATTGGCTGCGAGCGTTTTCGGCAAGGACTATTTTTGCCCCGCCAGCAGGGGGGAATGAGAGGTGAGGCGTGACTTCAGCTTAGCCGCCGCCGGTACATACCCCAAGCTTCCAGCCTGCGGCCGGCCCGCACACGCTTTCAGCCTGGGGATGGGGGAGCACAGGCAAGATGCCTCTGCTACGTCACCGACACGACTCCAGCACCCGTTTCATCTCGGTTTCCAGCGAGAACG
>JAUWWA010000395.1 GCA_030617125.1 Pirellulales bacterium
GCACTTCGACACAAACGTCGACGAAGTGCGCGATCAGATCACGGTCGTCCATCATGGCCATCATCACCCGCTCGACACCGTGCATCACCTGCGTCATCGACAGCGGTCCCATCACTTTGCCCAACACCGCGATGCGGTCGCCGTAATCGCGTTTGGCGATGCGCAGCGTTTCGAGGTAGGTGCTCACCGGTGGGCGATCCAGCAAGTCGTCCGGCACGACGGCGTCTTCCGCCTTCTGCCACGGGTGCGATGTGAAAACCGGCAGTTGCTCGGGCGTGCCCCAATCGACCTCCACGCCCAGCGACGCCGGCTCGCCGAAGTAGTTGATGATGAACGTGACCGCGTCGAGGCCCAGGACCTCGTGATTGGCGGCCAACAGCCGGGCTTGCGCGGCGGGGTCGTGATGTGCCTGCGGCATGGCGCAGCCGGTCGTCTCTTGCAGCTCGACCGTCGTCAGAGCCGCCACATGCGCCGCCGGCGGCCGGTCGGGCTGCTCGCCGTGCAGTGCCGCTAAGAATCGCTCGCGGGAGTTCATCATGCTACCGGTCCCGTCCTCCATTTCAGAATCCCAGGCCCGGACCGTTGAGCACCGCGGTGCCCAACGTGCCGTCGCGGACCTCGAACATTGTTGGGAACCGCTCCGCCCAGCCTTCATTGGCCGCGGGGACGTACTGCCGCGCGTTGCCCTCGATCGCCGCAACAGTCGGAATCCATGCGCAAAGCGTGGCCGAGTGAAGGAACGACGCGCCGGGGCACGTCAAGTCTTGCACGCACAAGAACATCTCGTACTTCTGCGCCGCCGCGCCCATCAACAGGGCTTCGCTGTGGCCCTTGCACGCTTTCAGCGCCACGCCCGAGTAGCCCTGCTCGCGGCTGAGCAGCAGGCTTTCGAAATCAACCAGCGATTCATCGATCACGACCGGCTTGATCGCCGCCGCGCGATGCATCTTGTTTTCCGGGTTGGCGCGCAGGTCGCGGGCCGTGGGCTGTTCGATGTACTGAAGCCGCTCGAAGGCCGCCGCCGACCCTTCACGTACCTTGGCGAGAAAATCCAATACGTAATCGACATTGGCGCACTTCTCGTTGAAGTCGGCCGAGTAGCACCACGACGCGCAGCCCCGCGCCGACTGGGACTCGCAGGCGACCTGATCGATCGCCAACACGCGGTCGACGTCCCACGCGAGATCGTCGCCGGCCAGCTTGATCTTCATGTGGGTCAACCCGTCGGCGGTGATCCACTCGCCCAGCGTCTCGGGCAAGCCGTCGTCGATGCGCTTGTCGATGTCGGTATCGGTCAAGGGATCGAGTGCGCCGACCAAGTGATAAAGCGGCATCGAGGGCTTGGGCTTGCGCAAGGTATAGCGATCAAGATACTCGCCGGTGAACTCCTCGTTCAGATAGGCGGCGATGTCGCGATTGGCATATTCGGGCCCAAGCAAGTTGTAGGAGTTTCTCCCCAACGCTTTGCCGTAAGCGTCGTGAACGGCCGCTTCGAGGGGGCTGGCCGAGACGAGTTGCGCCAGCCGTGGTATCGGCTCGGCAAGCTGCATCTCGGCCGCCACCGCGTCGGCGGTCGGCTGGTACAACTCGGCCAGTTCGGGGGTAATCTCCAGCGGGTGGCCGATACCCTGGTAGTCGTTTGCGACCCGCGCGGCCCGCTGTCCCATGTCGATCATCGCGGCCAGGGTTTGCTCGGTGGGAACCGCGTCGGTGGGCCAGGCCCAGACGTTGCCCATCGTCATCGAGCCGAAGCCGCTGCCGCAGCGCCTGTCGCGGGTTTCGGCTTCGACCCGCACGTTCAGCAGCACGACGTCGGTGACCACGCGGCCGCCGAACTTCATCGGCGAACGATACGTGAAGCTCTCCGCCTCGCTGGCGACTTCCAGCAAGCGGATGTCAGTGGGTTTCGACACGAAAGCCTCCTTCTGATGGCGGCAGTTATAGATGATAGGGGTGCCGCTGCGGCCGGCCGAGCATGCGGTTGGCCAGCGGGTCGTCGATGATTTGCTCCTTTGCCCCGTCCCAGTCCAAGGGACGCCCGAGCAAGTAGGAGAGGTTGCCCAGGTTGTTCATGTTGGCAACCCGGTGGCCGACCTCGATGTCCATGCACGGCTTCTTGCCGGTCTTAATGGCTTGCAGCCAGTCCTCTTTGTGGTTCATATTATAGTCGGCGGCATACTTGTCCATGTGATAGACCTCGACACCGCCGGCGGGGATTTTGAACTCGCGGGCACGCTTGTCGGCCGGGATTCGGGTACCGTCGCGGCCGACGGGGCGGCGGTGCCGCCGGTGGGGTTGAGGTTGTGCCAACACGTTACCCGCGAGACCTTGCCCAACATCCCATTGCGGATGTACGTGCATACCTGGTGGTCGGGCGAGCCAATTCGGCATCGGTATGCCTCCTTGTGGCAAGGTTGCTAAGCAGGTTAGTTCTGCAGCGCCCAACGGATGCCGCCGAGTAGCAGTTGGCTAAACGGTTCCATTTTGAAGTCATCCACGTGGCCCAGCGTGGTGTAAAACACGCGGCCGCCACGATAGGTATTGGTCCAAGCGACCGGCTCGATCGGCACATCCTCCGACCAGCGCCCTTCCATGAGTGGCGTGACCGTCTCGGCCAACGGGCGTTGTTTGTAGATCCACGAGCGGCTGTGCCACTTCGTCGGCTTGACGTTCTTGAGGATCGGGTGGTCGGCCGCGTCGGGCAGGATCCACACGTCGCAGCCATTCTTGCGCGATCCACCGTCGTAGCCACGATAGGTGCAGCCGAGCACCTCCTTGCCAAATTGGTCCCAGGCGACGTGGCCGGGCGGGATCTTGCCCCGCACCTGGAACGGCACGGTGCTCACGCGGATGCTGACGATCGGCTTGCCCGCGCGGATGTACCGCTCGAGATGGTCCATCTGCACGACCGGCAGCGCGCGGCGCCGCATGCTCAGCACCAACAGGTCGGCGTCCAGCATCGCCTCCAGACCCGGC
>JAUWWA010000094.1 GCA_030617125.1 Pirellulales bacterium
CGTTGTACAGGTCGTAGCCGTAGCCGATGTTGAACGGCGGATCCGCAAACACTAAATCGACGCTCTGCGCGTCAATTTGGGCGAGCACCTGCACGCAATCGCCTTCGTAGACCTTGTTCAGTTGAAGTCCCACCGATCCGTCTCCAGAACCTGGATATCAGTCCATGTCTGTTATACATCCTACCCTTCGGTGCACTGGGCCTCAAGTAGGAGAAGCCGCTCAAAATGCCATGCTAACCTGTTGTGGCAATCGCACAACCCCCTCTGGAGGTAAAGCACTTGAGCGCTTCGAGGCCCGTTTTCGACGCTCGCGCCGTGTTCAAAGTGGCGATTATCGGCCAAGAAGCGCTGGAGGAGCCCCGCGAGAGGGGCCGCTATGTACACGTCCTGTGCGTCCTCATTCGAACTGGCGGTCGTTGCGCGTCAGTGGCGACTTCATTGGTGTCCGGGAGAGCATCATCTGCGCGACGAGCGCGCTGGTTGACAACAACTTTGTCTCAGCTTGACAGGTTCTATGTGTCTCACCATACAAGTATCCTACACGTCCAAATTCCGCGCCTCCAGCGCGTGTTTTTCGATGAACTCGCGGCGGGGTTCGACTTTGTCGCCCATCAGCACCCGGAAGATCTCGTCGGCGGCGCCGGCGTCTTCCATGGTGATTTGCAGCAGGGTGCGGTTTTCGGGGTCGAGGGTGGTTTGGCGGAGTTCTTCGGCGTTCATTTCGCCCAGGCCCTTGAAGCGGGTGATGGTGAGGCCTTTTTCGCCCGCGGCGCGGACCGCGGTTAGCAGGCCGCGCAGGTCGTCCAGCCCGGTGGTCAGGTCGCCGCGGCGGAGCACGTAGCGGGGCTCTTCGACGCCGGTTCGCTCTTGCGGGATGAGGCTATCGATTTCGAAGCCCATATCGCGCAGCTCGGCGAGTTGGTTGTTGATGGAGCGGACCTCGTGCAACTCGACGATTCGCAGTCGGCTGGCCAGTTCGATCTCGCCGTCGCCGTCGCCGCCGGCCGGTTCGCCTGCCGCGGAGGCGACTCCTTCACGTTGCCCCGCACCGCCCCCTTCGCGCCGGCCCGGCTCATCGTCGAGTTTGAGTTCTTCGCCGACTTGTTTGTCCTGTTCGGCGAGGAACGCTTCGAGTTCTTTGCGGGTGGCAAACCAATGTTCGTGCCGCCCGAGGTAAACGTGGTAGACGGGCAGCCGGCCGGAGGCGAGGTCTTGCCGGGCGGCGTGGGTGCGCAGCGCGATGCCGCGACGTTCCAGGGCGAGCAGCGAATCTTCGAGCGCGGCGAGCGTGCGGCAGAGCCGTTCCATCTGCTTGCCCCGGATCGTTCGCCCGTCGCCCGGCTCGAAGACGGCGTCGCCGAGTCCGTTTTCGAGCAGTTGGATCTTCATCTCTTCTTCAGTTTGGATATAGGTGGTTTTCTTTTTTTGTCGCACGCGGAACAGCGGCGGCTGGGCGACGTAGACGTGCCCGGCTTTGACCAGGTCGTACATCTGCCGGTAGAAGAAAGTCAGAAGCAGCGTTCGGATGTGCGAGCCGTCGACGTCGGCGTCGGTCATGATGATGATCTTGCCGTAGCGGCGTTTCGCCAGGTCGATTTCCTCGCCGATGCCGGAGCCGATGGCCGCGATCATGTTGCGGACCTCTTCATTGGCGAGCACTTTATCGTCGCGGGCCTTGTAGGCGTTGATAATTTTTCCGCGCAGCGGGAGGATCGCCTGATACTGGCGGATGCGTCCGCCTTCGGCGCTTCCGCCGGCGGAGTCGCCCTCGACGAGGTACAGTTCGCAGCGATCGACTTCGCGGCTGGAGCAATCGCGGAGTTTTCCGGGCAGGGCGCCGCCGGCCAGCGCGCCCTTGCGTTCGCGGAGGATGGCTTTGGCTTTGCGGGCGGCCTCACGGGCCTCGGCGGCGAGCTGGCCCTTTTGGACGATCACCCGGGCGGTTTTGGGGTTTTCTTCGAGGTATCGGGCAAGGAAATCGCCGACGGCCGAGTGGACGATGCCTTCGATCTCGCTGTTGCCGAGCTTGGTCTTGGTTTGACCTTCGAACTGCGGCTCGGGCACGCGCAACGAAAGGACGGTAGTGAGACCTTCGCGGCAGTCGTCGCCAGTGGGGACGAGGTTCTTGTAGATGCCGGCCTTTTTGCCGTAGGCGTTCAGGCTTCGCGTCAGTGCGGAGCGGAAGCCGGAGACGTGCGTGCCGCCTTCGGTCGTACAGATGTTGTTGACGTAGGAATGGACGTTTTCGGTGAATTCGGAGGAATACTGCATGGCGACTTCAAGCCCCACGCCCTGGAAGTTGCCGGCGACGTAGAGGATATCTTCATGGGCGACCTCGCTGGCGCGGTTGAGGTGCTCGACGAATTCGAGAATGCCGCGCTCGTAGTGGAACGTTTCGCCTTCGTCGGTCCGTTCATCGTAGAAGACGACCTTCACGCCGCGGTTCAGAAAGGCCAGTTCCTGCAAGCGGCGGTAGAGGGTCGGATATTTGAACTCGGTGCTGGGAAAGATGAGTGGATCGGGCTTGAAGGTGGTCTTCGTACCCATCCGGTCCGTACGGCCGATGCGTTGCACGTCGCCGGTGGGCACGCCGCGTTCATACTCCTGCTGGTAGACGTGTCCGTCGCGCCGCACTTCGACCTCGCACCATTCCGAGAGAAAGTTGACCACAGTGACGCCGATGCCGTGCAATCCGCCGGAGGTCTGATAAACGCCTTTTTTGAACTTGCCGCCGAACTTCAGCACCGTCATTACGCCTTGGAGCGTGGAAACGCCCAGGTCGGCATGCGCCTCGACGGGGATGCCACGGCCGTCGTCCTCGACGCTGACGGAACCGTCGTTATTGATCTTCACGGTGATCTCGGTGGCGTAGCCGGCCATAGCCTCGTCGATCGAGTTGTCGACAACTTCATAGACGAGGTGATGCAGCCCGCGCACGGTCGTATCGGCGATGTACATGGCGGGGCGCTCGCGGACGTGCTCCAGGTCGCTGAGGTGTTCGAGATCCTCGGCACGGTACTCGGCGTCGCCTTTGGTCTCTTGCAAGCCGTAGTGGTTCAGGTCCGCCGCGCCTTGGGGATCGGCGGCAGGCAACGAGTTCTGGTCCAGTTCGTTCGACATAGGGTTGATCCGGGTTAAGCCGCTCCCACGCGGAAGCGGATGTTTTTGATGTTTGCGTCGGGCAAGAGTTGCCCGAGCGATTCCAATACCTGCGGTTTCTGGAACACCAACTCCTGGACCAGCGTCGAGTTGGCGACGATGACCTCGAGCGTTCCACGGCGCAACGAGCCGACGCGCGTATATTCGGCGGCCGGCGCCCCGACCGCTTCGTTCCACGCGGCTTCCAGAGCGGCAGCGCTTTGCTGCTGCGCGTAGCCGCGCCGCGTCATCAACTCGGCCAGGACGTCGCCGATCGGTTGGGGTCCGCGTCGCATGGTAGGGACTAGGGGCTGGGGGGTTAGGGGCTGGAGGTTAGGAATTAAGGAGCTGTATCATTTTAAACATGGAGTTGACCGTTTAGCGGGGCAGCAACGCTGCCCACTCAAACCCGACTATCACGTACCCGCGTTGCAGCCCCGCTAAACAGCCGAGAGGTGCCCTCAGGGGTTCGCGGCGGCTGCCTGCTCGCGCGACAGTGGCATGATCACATAACCGTAGCCGTCGTCGGTGCGACACACGGCCGCGCTCTTCGCATCACGCAGCTCGATCGTGAACGTCTGTTCGGGATCCAGCACTCGGAGAAAATCAATCATGTAGCGCGGATCAAGCATGACTGGAATCTCCTGGCCGTCGTAAGCGATCGGTAGTTCGACGTGCGACTCGCCAAACTCCGCGCCATGGGCAACCATCACGACGTTGCCGCCGCCAAAGGTGAAATCCACTCCACGACGGTTTTCGCTCGTAACGATTGCCGCCTGGCGGACAGCGGCATGAAACGGCCCGACCGGCAGTTCAATTTGCGCCACACCCTCGCCGCGCGGGAATACGTCTCGCCACTTTGGATAGCGTCCTTCGACCAACCGCGAGTAGACCGTCGCCGCGCCGCTTCGCACAAGCACATCGTTGTCGCGGGCGGCGATTTGGATGCTCTCCTCGCCGTCGGCCAGCACGCGTTCGATCAGTTGCATCGCCCGAGTAGGAACGATCGTCATGGTATCACCCGTCGCATGGCCTTTGACCGCCGTGGCCGGGCTTTCCTGTTTGGCGAGCCGGCGGCCGTCGGTCGCCACACCGGTGATTCCGTCGGCGGTCATCTCTAACAGCACGCCGCCGAGTGCATAACGGCTGCTCTCGGTCTCAGTGGCGAAGACAGTTCGGTGAATGAGTTCGCGGAAGAATCGCCCGGGCAATTCGTGGTACGTCTCTTCCCCGAAGGTAACGACGTCGGGAAATTCATCTGGGTTTTCCGACGGCAATTGGAACTCGGTCCGCTCGCCGCGGACAAGGGTTTTTTGACCGTCGCTTTGTAGGTCAAGCTTCTCGTCGCTGCTTTCCCGCAGGATCGAGCCGAAGCGGGAGATCGGCAGTACGACGTGGCCCGGCACTTCGACGTTGAAGCCGGCTACCTCGATCCGGATGCCCACTTCCAGGTCCGTGCCGATCAGTGTGGTGCGTTCGGCGCCGGCTTCGAGCTTAAGGTTTTGCAGGATGGGTTTAGGGCTGCGCGACGGGGCCACGCCGGCCGCCGTCTGAAAGGCATGCAGCAGCTTCTCGCGATCACATGTGACTTTCATCAATCAATACCACCTTTCTACGTGTTCTTGCTGGGGCCGCGTTGGGGCGTGCCAATGCGGTGTGTTACGGGTAAAGCTATATCTAGTAATATTCTTTTCTATAGCAGTATTAGTATGCCGTGTAAAAGTGTTGATAACAACGTTCAGCCGGGCGTAAATCCTTTATTACCATGGGGTTTCAATTGGCCAGCCAGTGTGGATATTGAGTTGATGCTCTGTTTTTACCATATTGATCTGTTGTTTATGGACAAGGGTGTTGGGGTGAGACTCGTGTGGGCTGTTGGCAACTAAACGAATGGCCGTTGGTTATCGACACCGCATAAACACGTTTTCCATAATGTAGTACAGGGATGTTGTCTGTCGTTTGTAGTGACCGCATTTATGCGGTCTCATTGTGATTTATTCGAGTAGACTCAATGAATCGGGTAACTACGAACCGGTTGAGCGAACGATTACTGCTTCCATTTCTCTTGTAACTGGGTCACGGCCTCGCGGATCGCCAGATCGCTCTCCAACAGCAGCTCCAGTTGCCGGTATCCATGCATCACCGTGCTATGGTCGCGGCCGCCAAAATAGCGGCCGATTTCCCCAAAACTCGTTTGAGTGAGCTGCCGGCTGAGGTAAATCGCGACGTTTCGGGCAGTGACGACCGCGCGGCGGCGCGATGGGCTGCGCAAGGCGGACAGCTTCAGCGAGAACAATCGCGCGACCGCAACGGCAATCTCGCTCAGCGGCAACTGCCGCGATCCGTTACGTTCGCGGAGGTATTGCCGGACGGCCTCGGCATCAATCACACGGCCGTCGAGCCCGGCGGGCACGCCAAGCTGCACCAGAGCCCCGAGCAGTTCGGGGACCGTGCCGTCGAGGCCGTCGGCGAGAGCCCGTGCGGCCGGTTCGCTCAGTTCGATATCTCGCTGTTGTGCCGAGCACCGCAAGAGCATCAATCGGGTATCCGGCCCGGGGCGCCGCAGCCCCACGGCAAGCCCCTCGCTCAGCCGGCTTTGCAGCCCCGGCACCAGCCTGGCCAACTGGCCGGGCGCGGCCGACGCGGTCACCACGACGCGCCCGCCGCAACGACGCACCGCGTCGAGCGTATGGATCAATTCCTCTTGGGCAGTGGCTTTGGCCGCGCGGTAGTCGACCAGTTGGCCGATGTCTTCGACGACCAACAGCCCGGCCCGGCGGAAGCGCTCGCGGAATTCGTCGACGGCCTGAGTTTCGATGGCGTTGGCGAGTTCTCGGGCGAAATCGATGGCCGTGATGTACTCGGCCCGACGGTCGGATTGGGCCGTCCACGCCTCGGTCAATCCCCGGGCGAGGTGCGTCTTGCCGGTCCCGCTTGGGCCGTAGAGCACCAGTGGGTCATGGCCTTTGGGGCTGTCGCCGAGCACGCAACGGACGGCGAACCGGACGAGCGGATTTTCCGGCCCGGCAATGAACCGGCGCAGACCGCGGTGGTTGCTGCGGTCCGGATCGGGCCCCAGATCAGAATTCAGCGACTGCCCCGGTAGGGGGATTTCTGCGATGCCGTCCACTACGAAGGATCCGTCCCGGAAAATGCGAGCCGAAAAGCTTGTGGCCGAGCCACTTTTCCAATCCCGTATTCTAGCAGATTGCGGTCGGCTTGACGAGACGTGTCGGCGCAGAGTTAATCCAATCCCTGACCCCCTAACGCGGCGTTCAGCCGCAACCAAACCGAGCGAGGGTTCAGGGTTCAGGATCCCTGTGTTGCGGCTGACCATCAAGTCCTGACCCCTGAACCCTAAGTCCCTAATCCCTAGTCCCTCACTTCCCTGCACACGCGCACGATCCGCCGGACCGCCTCGTCGACCTCGGCCTCGGTCGTGATCGCGCCGAGGCTGAATCGCAGTGAACTGCGGACGATTTCGCTGGGCAGTTGCATGGCGCGAAGCGTTGGCGATAGCTCTGTCGACCCGCTGCTGCACGCCGAGCCAACCGAGCAAGCCACGCCGGCGACGTCCAATGCCACGAGCAGCACCTGCGCGTCGAGGCCGGGAAACGCGATGCTCGACGTGTGCGGC
>JAUWWA010000334.1 GCA_030617125.1 Pirellulales bacterium
GCACGCCGGACAGCCCAGCGTGCCCGCTCGATCTCCTCCCTTGCACCGGCCAAGTTGGGACTCTCTAAGAGCAATCGCTCCAGTGCGTCTGGCCACCGCCACTCCGACCCGAGGTCTTCCAGATTGCCGGCCAGCGGCGTCTGCGGCAGCTCGGGCACGGCGGCCACGGCAGTCAACTCCCGCCAGGCCGCCCGGCTTCGGTTCCGGGCATTCCCCTGGAGGATCCTGGTGGAATCGGCCTCGACTCGGGCCTGAAGCACGTCGATGCGGCTCGCCTCCTTGGCTTCCAATAGTGCATTGGCCGTTTTGACTCCTTCCTCACCGATCCCCACGAGTTGCTCCACGAGTTCGATCCGCCGTTGGGCGACCAGAACGTCGTCGTACGCGGTCCGGACGTCCGTAAGCACGCGAAAATGCTCGGCGGCCAACTCCTGTTCCGCCTGCGCGACCATCCGGCCCGCCACCGCGCCGCTTAAGCGCAGTTTGCCGGCGGTGACGAACTCCTGGCGGACGAAACCGCCTTGCTTGCCGGCCGATCCGGCGTCGCCGATGTCTTCGCCCGAATACGAGATCACCGGATTGGGGTACAGGCCGGCCTGAATCTGTGCGCCCTCCATGGCGCGGACTCTTGCCCTGGCACGGCCCAAGGCAGGATTGTTCCGAATCGCCATCGCCTCGAAATCAGGGAGCGTCAGGGAGGCATTCTCTTCGACGGCCGTGCCCACCTGGTGGACTGACTGGGCCTTCCAAGCGATTTGGCTATTGGCGCCACGCGGCTTCACAGCAGCAGGCACAGCGACCTGGGCCTGGGCCGGTGCAACGAAGAGGCCGATCGCGGCAAGGGCAAGAAAGATCAGCAACCGCACGAGCATAACCACCTTAATGAGGGATAGGGTGTGCAGAAAGCCAGCTATTCTGACTTCGGCTTCGGCGATTGTGGGCTTGAGACGACTTTAACGAATATGCCGATTTGCGAAGCCGCCCCCGCATAGTTTGGGGAGCGGCCAACCGTCCCCCGGTGTTTGCTAAACTCCTACAAGCGCGGCGACGAAGATTATTGCAGGCCGGAGACAATTACAGATAGCTTGATTCTGCCGGTCGTTGCGCCTAGGATTGGTTGGACAGGGAGTCCTGCCGAGGTCACAGACCGTGATGCCAAACCGCCGAATCGATCTCATTCTCCGCCGCTCATGTTGTTGTCCGGTCTAGGACCGGACCCACTCTCCCTATCTTCCCAGCTTCGTACCAACCGTCCTATTTTTTCTCTTGACGTTGCGCCCTGGCCCGAGACCACGACGCAACGGGAGACGCCCATCATGGCAACCGATTTCCGACTCAAAGAGAACCTGCCCGAGCTGACCGACCGGATCGTCGAAACCTATTTCGAGCTGGGTACGATCAACCACTTGGGCCACTGCCCGCTGCCGAGCTACGAGACCGTCATCTCAGCGACCGAGGATCTCAAGGAGATTCTCTACCCGGGTTACCGCCGCCGCGAGCACTTGCACGCGGGCAACGTGCCCTACCACGTGGGGGATTTAGTCGACCGGCTCCACGACAAGCTGACCATGCAGATCGCTCGGTCGCTGCGCCACGGCGAGGCGAAGGACACATCTTGCGCTGCGCAGCAGCGGGAGGACTTCGAAGGCCTGGGGCAGGCCAAGGCCATCGCCTTCCTGGAGCAGTTGCCCGCGCTGCGCAAGACCCTGGCCATGGACGTCGAAGCGGCCTACGCCGGTGATCCGGCCTGCAAGTCGCTCGACGAGGTGATCTTCTGCTATCCGGGTCTGGAAGCGATCACCGTGTATCGGCTGGCCCACCTGCTGCATCAGCTAGGCATTCCGCTGATCCCGCGGATGATGACCGAATGGGCCCACGGCCGCACCGGCATCGACATCCATCCCGGGGCAAAGATCGGCAACTATTTCTTCATCGATCACGGCACGGGCGTGGTCATCGGCGAGACGACAGAGATCGGCGAGTGGGTAAAGCTCTATCAGGGCGTCACGCTCGGCGCGTTGAGCTTCCCCACCGACGCCGAAGGTCAACTGGTCCGCGGCACGAAGCGGCACCCGACCATCGAAGACCGCGTGGTCATCTACGCCAATGCCACGGTGCTCGGCGGCCAGACCGTCATCGGCCGCGACGCGGTGATCGGCTCGAGTGTATGGATCACGCATTCCATCGAGCCGGCAACCACCGTCATGCTCGAGAAACCCGAGCTGCGCGTGCGCGGCACGGGTCACAACCACGTAGCGCAAGCGTCCATCTGACTGCGCTGAACCGCCGCGAGACGCCGATATGCCGCAAAGCGTCGTCGATATTCTGAACGATTGTAAGCTGTTCTCCGGCGTGCAGGCCCGGGGGTTCCAACGGCTGGTGGTCATCGCGCGCATCTGCAACTTCCGCAAAGGGCAATGGATCTTCCGCGAAGGAGACGAATGTCCCGGGGCGTACGTGGTCGGCAGCGGGCTGGTTCGGGTGTTCAAGACGGGCGCCGGCGGCAAGGAGCACGTGCTGCACATGATCGGCCCCGGCAACACCTTCGCCGAGGTGGCCACCATCGGCGGATTCAACTGCCCGGCCAGCGCCGAAGCCGTCGCGCCGACCACCTGCGCCTTACTCCCGGCCGATCTGCTGCGAAAGGCCCTCGAAGAAGACCACGAGTTGTGCTTGGGCATGATGACGGGGCTGGCGCGCTGGGTCCGGCACTTGATCGGACTGCTGGAGGACATCGTGCTGCGCGACGCCGCCGGCCGCCGGGCTCGGTTCCTTTTGGACGTGAAACCACGGCACGATCGCACGGTTGAGTTGCCGGGACTGAAGCGCTACGTGGCCAGCCACTTGAACTTGACCAGCGAGACCTTTTCGCGCATTCTGCACCGGTTCGCCGATGCGGGCCTGATCACCCCATTGCAGAACAACCGTGTGCAACTGCTCGACCGTGACAAGCTCGCGCTGGTCGCCAGAGGGCTCTCGCCTGAACTCTGAACGGTTCGGCCAGCAGCGGCGAAAAACTTTGAGAATTTCTCTCCCGCTTGATCCAAGTCAAGGACACATCACCTGTCGGTGTCCAATAATTGGTAATTATGGAAGACATTTCGTCGTGTGACCAAGTTTAGCTGCCGCGTCCACGCGGCGCTGTTTGTGCGGTGTTTTCCGTAGTTCACGCGCCGTCGGGACACGGCGGCTGAAAAGAACCCCTATTCAAAAGGAGAGTATCCAATGTTCTGTAACCAATGCGAACAGACGGCCCGGGGAACGGGCTGCGCCAACGGCCGCGGCGTCTGCGGCAAGGACCAGGACGTTCAGTCGCTTCAGGAGATTCTGCTCTACGGGCTCAAGGGGATGGCGGCCTACGCCCATCATGCCCGGCGGCTGGGAAAAACCGACGACGGCGTCAGCGCCTTCACCGAAGAAGCGTTGTTCGCCACCATCACCAATGTGAATTTCGATATCGACGCACTATTTGAGATGGTGCTCGAATGCGGACGGC
>JAUWWA010000388.1 GCA_030617125.1 Pirellulales bacterium
CGCGAGTCGAACGTGTTGTTCATCGGCCTGCTCGACGAGCACCTGGCGGCCATGCCGGGGCTGTTTGAACTGCTCGACGCGCTGGAAGCGGCGGGCATTCCCAAGGCGATCGGCACCAGCGCCCCCCGCGAATTGGCCGACGCCTGCCTGACGCCGTTCGACCTGCAACGGCGTTTCGCGTTCATCCTCACCGCCGACGACATCACCCATGGCAAACCACACCCGGAGATCTATCTTGCCGCGGCAGCGAGGTTTGGCATCCCGGCCGCGGAAATGCTGGTGTTGGAAGACAGCCGCAACGGTTGCCTAGCGGCCGCCGCCGCCGGCGCGATGGTCGTGGCCGTGCCTGGCGAGCACAGCCGAACGCACGATTTCAGCACGGCCTCGCTGGTGGTCGAAAGCCTGGCCAATCGGCGGGTGTACGAGATGTTGGGAATAAGGGCTGGGGGCTGAGGATTAGGGGCTGGGGGCTAGGGGCTGGGGGCTGGGGGCTAGGGGCTGGGGGCTAGGGGCTGGGGGCTGGGGGCTGGGGGCTGGGGACCAGGGGGTGCGGCCAAGTTATGCCACGGGAGACAGCCCTTTTCCACACCCGGTTTGAGAACGGTGAGAAATGCAGGTTGGCTGTTTTGTGCGCACTCAGTTATCCGCGAGCACCGCAATACGATCGGTCCGCCGCGGGCCGTAGGCGACGCCGATCCAGCCGTCGGCGATGGCAAACTGCGTGACCGCCAAGGCGGCCAGCTTCTTGTCGGTGACCAGCCGCTCGGGTGTGAGCGCGATCGGACGCGTCTTCGAGAAGACCTTGGCGAACACCCCGCGCAGAGCTATCTGCGACGTGGTGCTCATCCGGTTGCCGGTGAAGTGGATGATCCCGTCGCGGACCAACTCGGCCGACCGGCCGTCGACTTCAGGCCGATAGACGGCGCGCACCTGGAAGTCCTTCCAGCTTCGGCGCCGCTTGCGCAGCCGTGCGATCGACAGCGTCAACTCGACCCGCCCGTTGCGGCAGCGCACGGTCACCGCGTTCTGCTTGGCGAAGGTGATCGTGACGTTCTTGTTGGCCGGGCCGATTTCCCACGGCTCGTCGCGATGGAGCCGCTCGGCGACGTGCCGGGCGAGTTCCGTCAGCGTGAGGCTCTTGCCGCCCAGCGCCATACCCTCGATCGCGTTGTTCATCGCCGTTTCGTGGATCTGGAAGCTCAGCACACTGTCACTGGGCGCCATGGGGCGCGGCGTGTTGCCGCCGAGCTGATCTTCGCCGGCCAGCCGCAGCCGCATGATGGCCCGGCGGGGCGTGGTCTGGGCGGAAATCACGGTCGGCTCGAGGCCCAGTGTCTCCATCGGGCCGAAAAGCCGTTGGTGCAGCCGCCGTGAGAGTTCGCCGAGTTGGGCGTCGACCTCCGCGTCGATCTGTTTGCGGGCCCGGTCGGCTATTTTGAGCCGTGACTCGCGCAGCGCGGCGGCGTGCTGTTGCTCGTGCTGGCGGCGCGCAACTCCCTTGGCGAGCGGGCCGACGAGCGGAATCCCGTCGAGGTTGGTCCGCACATCGCGCAGTTGCGTGTTGTTGGACACGTCGACCTGAGTCGGCGAGAGGTGGATACCGCGCACGTCGATTTCGAGCGGTTTTCGGGCAATATACCTCGCGGTGCTGTTGTTATAGAACGTGGCGGGGCCGCGATTCGACGAGGTTACCGAGGATACCTTGCCCGTGACCTCCAACGCTAGTCTGACGCGCTGCGCCTCGGGCAAAAGCCGCACGCTCAGGTCCGTCGTCGTCCGGCTCCGGCCGCGAACCGGCGCACCCAAAATCGTCTCGCTGACCGCCGCATCTTGCGGTCGGCGATCGGGCATCAGCCGGTTCATCAAGTCGTCGGTCACGGCGATCCGGAGGTTCGCGTTGCGGTAGTGCAGGTCGAGGTGTTCGGCCAATCGGCGCCGGGCCTCGTCGGCGGAGACCGCCAAGGCGAGGCGATCTTCGGCCAATTGTTTGGCGTCGCCGGCCAGTCGGGTGCGCTCGTACCGTTCGAGGTGCGCCAGCAGCGTGGCCGCATCGACCGAATCGGGTTCGGCGAGGTTTGATACCGGCGTGCCGAGTTCGGCGACGTGCCGCCAGATGTCGAGCCTTCGCTTCAACGCGTGCCCCGCCCGACGCACCTTCCGCGCCATCGGTCGCTCCGGGAGCGTTTCGGCCAAGGGCGCCGCCTGGGAGGTCAACTCGTCGAGCCGTCCGAGGATCGCCGCCGCCGCGTCGGCGCCGCTTACAAGCGCGGGTCCCAGTTGCTCGACGAGTTGATACGCCTCGCCTACCCAGGGAAGTGTCGCCTGTTCGGTCGTCAACGCATTGAGGCGTTCCAGCAACGCGTCGGGCTGCTGCCAGGCGCCGTCGAAAGGTCGGACGTCAATGGTCTCGGGAGACCGCGCCGGGAGAAGTTGCTTAGGCAGGATGCCGCTGTCGGGATACCGGGATACGAGCTGCGGGACCGAGAAGAGTTCTTCATGGGGTGCGGTCTTCTTCGCCACCCGGTGTGTTGCTTCGCCTTGCTCCGGGCGCCGAACCGCGGTGATCGGCGGGAGCCGAACCAATCGAGGCTCGGACGACCCAGCAGAGGGTTCTGCGGCCGTCTCGCTTCGTGCTATCCGGTTCCATGTGCTCGGCGCCGCGGCGCCCAGAACAAACACGCACGTTAAGATGCACAAGAGTTGTCGATTTGCGCGGTATTGCTGGGTGATTCTCACTCTTTCGCTTCCGATCGTTACAGTGCAAGCGCTGATAGCCCCCGTATCAGTTAGGATCGGACGTTGGGAGTGAGTGAATCAACCGGGAATTTCCAGAACTACATAGTAAGTAGCAAGGAAAAAAGGAAAGAGAGAAAAGGAAAAAAAGATTTTGGATTTCGTTTACCCTTTTCTCTCTGTCCACTCTCGCCCCGTTACATCATTTGCATAGGGAGATCATCTTGTCACCGGTTTGACATAGATTCCAACCGTCGCCGGCGGGTAGGAGCGGATGTCCCACGCGTCGGCGTCGCCGAACAGGCCGAAGTCGAATCGCCGATC
>JAUWWA010000171.1 GCA_030617125.1 Pirellulales bacterium
CGACAGACGCGCAAACCGGCCGAAATCCCCCGGACCGAGGCCGCGGCCCCGGAGCCCGTCAAAGTCGCCCAGCGAGCGCAGCAGATCCAGCCGGAGCCGACTCGGATGGTTGTCCGACGCCGGGCCGACGCGCCGCAGACCGTTCGGCAGACCTCGGCGGCGGCCAGCGCGCCGCAATCGCGGGCGATCGCGGCGGCGGTGGCTCGCCAGCGTGCCGCCGAGCAAGCACCTCGCTTGGCCCCGACGCCGTGGCCGGTCCCGGCGCGACCGCTGCGCGAAATGAGCTTGGCACGAGCTATCCAGGGCGCCGGCGCGGTGTCGAGTGCCGTTGCGATGGAGGCCGCGCCCGCCACGCGTCCGGCTGCTGTGGTTCAAACGAGCTTCGATGCACCGCAACGCGCGATGGCCGGTTTGCGCGGCGACTTCATGGATCGCACGGAGATCGATATGGCCGCCGAGGCCGGAGCGGCGTCGACCACGCCGGGCACGGTGGCGGGTAAGCGACGCGTGCCCCGGGGCGATCAACCGGGCCCCTCGCTGGCCGCTGAAGTCGGACGCGGACCGCCGGGGCGAATCGACACCCCGGGAATGCTCAGCGGCATCTCGCAGCTCGTGGCCGAAGAACCCGTCGCCTCCGCCGCGCCCGCTGTGTCGGGCGGCGCGGTCCGCGCGGTCGAAGGGCTCGGCGTTGGCGAGCCCGGCCGGCAGGAAGGCGGCTTGCCCGTACAGATCGTCGCCATGGCCGGGCCCGGCGGATTGGCTTATGATTTGGCGCCCGAGGTCGGGCTGTCTAGTCGTCGGGCGCGCCCCGAAAGCGAGATCGTGCACACCGTTCCTCGCCGTTTCATCACAAAACGCACCAGCGGAGAGTTCGCCATCGACGGTCGCGTTCTCGAACAGCCGGCCAAGGCGTTTCGGCAACGCGACGTCGGACGCCGCGCCCAGATCGCCCAGAGGTACGGCGGCACCGAGAGCACGGAGAAGGCCATCGAGAGGGGGCTCGACTTCTTCGCCCGACATCAGTTTCCCGACGGGCATTGGAGTCTGCACGCGTTGGCGCCGGGACTGAAATACGACGATCCGGCGTTGGGCCAGACGCAGTCCGATTCGGTCGCCACCGGATTGGCCCTGCTCGCGTACCTGGGCGCCGGATACACGCACCTGGACGAAAAACATCGGACCGTGGTCGCGCGTGGGATCGATTGGCTCGTCCGCAACCAGGAAGACGATGGCAACCTGTTCAGCAAGACCGGCGGGACGAAGTACGCCTGGCTTTACAGCCACGGGATTGCGGCGATCGCGCTGTGCGAGGCGTATGGGATGACGCGCGACCCGGAGCTGCGCGAGCCGGCGCGAAAGGCAATCGACTTCATCCTCAAGGCACAACATCCCACTCGGGGCGGATGGCGATATCAGCCCGGCCGGGAAACCGACACCTCGGTCACCGGATGGCAGTTGCTGGCGCTGAAGAGCGCGCAGATGGCCGGTCTGGCCGTGCCGGCTGGGGCGTTCACGAAGATCGACCGTTGGCTCAACCGGGCCGCGGCGCCCAAACAGAAGGACCGCTATGCCTATAACCCCTACGCGGCCGATACCTTCGAGCAACGCAAAGACCGCGAACCCAACCTGGCAATGACCGCTGAGGCAATGCTCATGCGCATGTACCTCGGTCACCCCAGCAGCGATGCGAACTTGATCGCCGGGGCCGATTACCTGAAAGAGAACCTTCCGGCATTGGGCACCGCGGCGCGGCCGGCGCGGGACTGCTACTACTGGTATTACGCCACGCAGGCGATGTTCCAGTTGCAGCGCGACTACTGGCCCGCCTGGAACGATCGGCTGCGCGAAATTGCCGAGGCCAGCCAAGTGAACGTCGGCGAGGCGGCCGGAAGTTGGCATCCCCACAAGCCCGTACGCGACCGCTGGGGTCACACCGGCGGCCGAACCTATGTGACCGCCATGCACCTGCTGATGCTCGAAGTGTACTACCGGCACTTACCGCTGTTTCAGGAGTTAGTAGTCGGTGGGCGGTAGTCGGTGGGCGGTGGGCGGTGCGCGGTAGGCGGTGCGTAGTGTGTTTTCTGGAAGCAAACGCCCGCCGACTGCGGTCGGCGGGGTGAGCGATGACTTATGTTCAATTTCTCCAAGTGTCCGGCATCGCAATGTTCATCAACGACGAGCTGCGCAGGCGATTCGCCCTCACAAATCCAAGAGAATCGTGATCTTGTCTTCCACGGCGTGCATCGTGCGGGCGGAAACCCGGCCCCAGCGAGTCGTCAACCGCTCCTTCGAAATCAGTCAACAGATCTGTTGACGCAGAAAGGTGATGAACTCTGCCAGGCGTTCGGAGGCCAACAGCGCGTTTTCACGTAGCCGGTACATGTCCTTAAAACTACCCGGGCGGCGCCAGACGGACCCCACCGCGGCGCCGAGACGGCCGCTGAGCGTTTTCTGGGCCAAGAGATGCCCGACGTCGGGGGGCAACTCCTCGTCGACCGTGTCGTTGATCACCCGCACGGCTAAGAAGGGGACTTCGCGGCGGCGGCACACTTCGGCCACGGCGAAGGTCTCCAAGTCGATCGCCATCGCCTCGTGCCGCCGGCCGAGCGAGCGTTTTTCATCCGGCCGCCGGATGACGCGATCGGCCGTCAGCAGCCGGCCGACGTGGACGCCCGGCCGCCGGGAAAGCGAAGCCGGGTCGACCTTCAGATCGACCGAAAGCCGGTTGCCGGCCGTGTCGGCCAGCCGATCGGCCATGAGGATGTCGTGCCGTTTCAACGCGTCGCTGAGCCCGCCGGCGAATCCGGCCGAGAGCACGCACTCGGGCCGATGGGCGTCGATCATCGCTTCGGTCGCTTTGGCGGCGGCCGCGCGGCCGGCGCCGGAGATCACCAGCACGACATCGTGCTTTTTCAAGCTGCCCTGTCGGACGACGAAGCCGTGTGCCCGGGTGGTGACCACGTCGGTCATCCGGTCTTCCAGCCCGCCGGATTCGATTTCCAGCGCGAAAACAACGCCAAACGGCAAGAAAGGGGACATGCTACTTTTTTTACGTCATCTGCCACATGGCCATTTTCAGCACGTCGCGCACGCGGCGATTGGCGCCCAGCACGGCGGCCGGCTCGAAACCGCAGTGGACCAGGCAGTGCTCGCAGCGCGGATCGGCGCCGGGGCCTAGCCGGTCCCAGTCGGTCGCATCGACCAGTTCCCGGTGGGTTTCATGGTGGTCATCGGCGATCAGGTAGCAGGGTGCTCGCCATCCGCGGACGTTGTAGGTGGGATTGGCCCAGGCGGCACAAGGCAAATCGCGCTTGCCACAGAGGAAGTCCAGGTAGATGGGTGAAGCCGTGAGTCGGAATCGCCCGAGCAGTTGCTTCGCCTTGCCGAATTTCTCGTGGACTTCCTCTCTCGTCATGAAGAGATCGCCGTTACCGTCCGATTCGGACTGTTGCAACGCCTGGTATCCGAAAGCGGGCGTGATCATCAGGCCGTCGACGCCCAATTCGGTCAGATACTCGAACAGCACGGCGATTTCGTGCATATCGGTATCTTTGTAGATCGTCGTGTTGGTGGAGACGAGGAAGCCGGCGACCTTCGCGGCGAGGATGCCTCGCACGGCGGCGGCAAAGACGTCCTCGCGGCCCGCCAGCCGATTGTGCGTGGCTTCCATGCCGTCGAGGTGGACGTTGAACATCAGCCGATCGCCCGGTGGAAAGCCGTGCAGCCTCTTCTCCAGCAGCAGGCCGTTGGTGCAGAGATAGGCGTGCTTGCGCAGCATGAGGATTCTGGCGACGAGTTCTTCGATGTCGGGATAGATCAGCGGTTCGCCGCCGCAGATGCTCACGATCGGCGCGCCGCACTCCTCGACGGCGGCGAGACACTGCTCGACCGAAAGCCGCTTGTTGATCGTATCGGCGTATTCGCGAATCCGTCCACACCCGACGCACGACAAGTTGCAAGCGTGCAACGGCTCGAGCATCAGCACACGGGGATAATGCTTCTCCCCGGCGAGCTTCTTGCGAAGCAGTTCCGAAGCCATCGAGCGTGTCAATGAGAAGGGAAATCGCATGAGAAGTAATTAATGAATGATGAATGATCAATTCGCAATGGTGAGTGGAATGACGAAGGCCGAGTATCACGGTTGCTAATCGCCAATCAGCCGCAGCTTGGGTGTGTGTTCGGCGGCCAGCACGGGTTCGAGCGTGACGGCCCATTGGGACAGCGCCATCAGCGGAAAGTAAATCGGATAGTAGTGGTAACGGAGGTAGAACACTTGCGGAAAACCCGTGCCGGTGAACTCCGGCTCATCCCAGGTTCCGTCCTCGTTCTGGTTGAGCACGAGGAACCGCACGCCGCGGGTGACCGCCGCGTGTTCGTGCCCTCCGGCGGCGAGCAGGCCCATGAGCGCCCAGGCCGTCTGCGAGGCCGTGGGCGTGCCCTGGCCGCGAAGATGGGGTTTTTCGTAGCTCTCGGGCGATTCCCCCCAACCGCCGCATGGTTGCTGGTAGGCCAACAACCAGTTTGCGCCGGCCTTGACCGCCGGATCGTCGCCAGGCACGCCGACGGCAACCAGCCCGCTGATCACCTGCCAGGTGCCGTAAATATAGTTGACTCCCCAGCGGCCGAACCAGCTTCCGTCGGGCTCCTGTTGCTTGCGGAGATACGCGACGGCCCGATCCACCGCGGGATCGCCCAACCGGCGTCCCAGCGTGCCGAGCGATTCGAGCACGCGCCCGGTGAGATCGGGGGTGCTGGGGTCGATCATGGCGTTGTGGTCGGCGAAGGGTACGCGGCAGAGGAACTTGTGGTTGTTGTTCCTATCGAACGCGCCGAAGCCGCCGTCGTCGTTCTGCATGGCCAGGAGCCACTTCAGCCCACGGTCGATCGCCGCCACCGTACGGTCGATCGCGGCGACTTCCTCCCGCGCGGCGTCCGGCTTGCCGGGGGTCTCGGCCACCAGCCGCAACTCCGGCGGCAGGGCTTTGCACGGGCACGAGTCGGCCGCGTCGGAACCGCCGGAAAACTGGGTCGCCAGCGCCATCAACACAATCGCCGTGTCGTCGTTGTCGGGATAGAAGTCGTTGGCGTATTCGAAGCACCATCCACCCGGCTCGGCGTCGACCGTCTTGGCCCAGTCGCCGCGTCGGGTAATTTGCCGCGCGAGCAGCCAGTCAACCGCCTTGCCGATTGCGGGATTGTCGCGCCGCATGCCTCCGGCCGATAGCGCCCGAAGCGTGAAGGCCGTGTCCCACACC
>JAUWWA010000122.1 GCA_030617125.1 Pirellulales bacterium
AACTCGTCAAGGATATTCTGGCATTTGCCAACGCATGGAAAACCACCGATGCATACATTCTGATCGGGGTCGAGGAAAAACCAGGCGACAAAGCGAAAGTCGTTGGCGTCACCGACCATCTGGATGACGCGGACCTCCAGCAAGTGGTGAACTCAAAAACGAACAATCCGGTACGGTTCGCATACATTCCGATGACTTTTGAAGGGAAATCGATCGGTGTGATTCGGATCGATCAGAATCAAGATCGCCCCCTATATCTCACAAAGGATTTCGGTTCGCTCAAGAAGGGCGCGGTCAAAATTCGCCGAGGCAGTTCCACGATGGATGCACATCCAGACGAAGTGGCAGACATGGGTGCGGCCAGAGTCGAGGAGAGCCCGCCGGTGCCGATCATCCAGTTCGAATTCGGGGATCCAAGCATACGAGAACGTCTGGGGCGCTCAATTCAAACGAAGTCCGTTGTCCTAGTTGATCGTCCACCTGTCAACATCAACGCCGCGGATTTGCGAGTTCTGCGACAATTTGAAAGTGTCTCCAAAATAGCTAAGGCCATTCGCCCTGTAAGTATCTCGCCACTAAACAGGCCAGTGGACCCGAAGGAGCTTCGGGGATATCGCGAAAAGATGGCACTCTTGTCGCCAGTTGGGTTCTGGGTTAAGAACAGCGGTCAGACTTGTGCGAACGGCGTCCGCATAGAAGTCTCCACGCCGGTTTCTGAGGGCTTGATTCTGCACGATGAATGCAGTCTCCCGAGTATGCCTGACTCAGGAATCTGGGCAATTGCCCACAAAGTGACCCGGCCGGTCAACCCAGACGTGGTGGTGCGTCAACATGGGAATGTGTGGACGGTGACTATCTATGCGGGAAGGCTCCAACCTCAAGCTCCAGTTTGGATTGAATACGTCCTGTATGTTGGCTCGTCGCTTTCCCGAACTGTTTCGCTGGAAGGCTCAATTTACGCTGACAATCTCCCAGTGCCCCAAGAAGTGAAGCTACTCATCGAAGTGGAGGCTGAAAGAAAAGTGTACCACGAGAGTGATTTCAAAGCTTCTTAGCAAAGCGAGAGGGCGCCGGATGCCCGTGATTGAGTCTGTGCCGCTGCTTCGCGGACGCAGTGCTTGCACTTGCGCGTAGACCGACGCCGAAGCGGCCTCGCTCGACAACCCAGCAGCGGCGCCCCGCGTTAGGTCTTGGGTTCGATCAGGCCGCAGTCGGTTTGGCCGTGGCGAGGGCAAACCACCTGATCCTCGACGACCCCCTCGACTTTCCCGCATTTGAGGCACACGCTTCTGCGTTGCTGGCCGGGGGCCCGGACAGTTCGGTCTTCGAGCGATTGGAGGCGTGTCCGATGCACCGTAAACAGCCTGCCGCTAGCCTCGTGGACAATCAGAACGCAGTCGGCTTTGATGGTCAGGGGCTGCACGTCGGCAAGGACGAAGGTGTCGTGAGAAACCCATCCTTCCGGGGTTACGACTTGGAATCGCTGCTTTGTTGCAGACATGGCGTTTCTCCAACTCGGGACCTTGCATCGATCGTCCGCCCGATGGGGCCCTGGCCCTCACCCCTTTCCATGATAACCCCAGTGCATGGTAGGTGTCAAAGCGTTGGGCGGCAATCGCGTTTCAGGTAGTCAGCGGTGCAGGAGACGCAGATCGTTGCCGCCGAGGGTCGATACAGAGATTCACCACAGAGGACACAAAGGGAAGAAAAGGCAGTGGGCAGTGGGCAGTGGACAGTGGGCAGTGGACAGTGGGCAGTCGCCATCAAGCACTCATCGTTCATCCTTCATCCTTATCTTCCCCTCCGTGCGTCTCCGGGGCGTCCGTGGCGGCTGCTTGCAACCGCGCGGGCGACATGGTATCCTTATTGTCATGACCTGTCAGCGATCGGCCCTGGCTGGAGAATACTGGCCGACGAATACGCGACCGACGCCCCGAATCCCGACACCCGAATCCCGATCCCCGAGCCCCGAACGAAGTTATGCGAGTTTCACGACGCGACGCGCTGAGATGGATTGTCCTGGGATGGATCGCGGCTGTCTCCGCGCCGGCGATTGCCGCCGCGGCGGAGGATTTTACCGTCGTGCTCCTGCCCGACACGCAAATCTACGCCGAGAACCACCCCGAGACGTACGTCGCCCAGACGGAGTGGATCAAGTGCCGGGCGGCGGCGGACAACATCAAGATAGTCATCCACCTCGGCGACCTCGTCCAAAACGCCGACGCCGAGCAGGAGTGGAAAAACGCCGACCGGGCGCATCGCGTGCTCGACGGGCACGTTCCCTACACGGTGCTGCCGGGCAACCACGACATGACCGAGGACCGGCAAACGCTGCTTTACGACAAATACTTCCCGCCCTCGCGGTTCGACAATCTGCCCTTCTACGGCGGACACGAAGGCGAAACGAACCGGAACAACTATTGCTTCTTCACGGCGGCGGGGATGAACTTCATGGTGCTGAGCCTCGAATTTGCCCCCGCCGAGCCGGCACTGCAATGGGCCGACGCCGTCGTTGCCGCACATCCGGACCATCGCGTCATCCTAGCCACCCATGCGTACCTCGGCGTCGGCGCTCTGGCGGAGGAGGGCCTGCGGATTCACTCTCGCTTCGTCCGCAAGCACGCCAACGTGTTCCTGGTCGTGTGCGGTCACAATATCGGCGTCAACCACCAAACCAACTCGAACGACGCCGGCGGCAAGGTGCACGAAATTCTTTGCGACTACCAGGGGTTTCCCAACGGCGGCGACGGCTGGCTGCAAACGCTCCGCTTCGTGCCCTGCGAGAACAAGATCCACGTCGAGGCCTACTCGCCATTGTTGAAGAAGTACAACCGGCAGCCCGGACACGCCTACACGCTCGAGTACGTCATGAGCGCGGGATCCCCCTGCTCCTGCCTCACACCTTATCGCGCGCGATGTAGCACACGAGCGAGCGGCTTTCGAGTTGGATCGCGTCGTCCGGCGGCGGGGCGGGGCCGTCGAGGTCGGGGTAGATGTCGCCCGGGCTCTCGGCCGCCGTATTGATGAACAACCGCCACGGCAATCCCCGGGCAAGCGGCGGCATGGTGAACCGTTGCGGCTCGGCGCCGGCGTGGAACATCATCAAGACGTGATGGTTCGGCGGCTGGAGCATGTCGTCTTGCGGCGCCGCGCCGAGCAGGCACGTCAGGCTCCGCTGGTCGGCGTTCCAGTCGACCGGCTTGGCGGCCGGGTCGTACCAGCTTGCGTCGGGCAGTCCGCCGGGGCGAATCGGCCGGCCCTCGAGGAAATTGCTCCGGCGCACCGTCGGCTCCACTTTGCGCAGCGCGATGAGCGCCTCGACGAAGCGGCGTATGTCGCGATGCTTCTCCACAAGCCGCCAATTGAACCACGAGACGGCGTTGTCTTGGCAGTAGGCGTTGTTGTTGCCGCGCTGGGTGCGGCGGCACTCGTCGCCGGCGAGGATCATCGGCACGCCTTGGCTTAAAAGCAGCGAGGCCAGCATGTTCTTGATCTGCCGCGACCGGGTTTCTTCGACGTCTTTTCGCCGCGTCGGCCCTTCGACGCCGTAGTTGTGGCTGAAGTTGTTGTTTTCGCCGTCGCGGTTCTCTTCGCCGTTTTGTTCGTTGTGCTTCTCGTTGTACGTGACCAGATCGTTCAACGGAAAGCCGTCGTGCGAGGTGATGAAATTGATGCTGTGGTAGGGCCGTCGCCCGCCGGGCTGATAGAGGTCGCTGGAGCCGGCCAGCCGCGTGGCCAGCGGGCCGATCATGTGGGGATCACCCCGCCAGAACCGCCGCAGGTCGTCGCGATAACGCCCGTTCCATTCCGACCATCGAAGATCAGCGAACGATCCCACCTGATAGGCGCCGGCCGCGTCCCAGGCCTCGGCGATGATCTTCGTATCGGCCAGCAGCGGGTCTTCGCTGATCGCCTCGACGACCGGCGGGTTGGGGCGCAGTTCGCCCTGGCGGTCGCGGCTGAGGATCGAGGCTAAATCGAACCGGAACCCGTCGACGTGGTAGTTATGCACCCAATACCGCAGGCAATGGAAGATCATCTCGCGGACGATCGGGTGGTTGCCGTTCAGCGTGTTGCCGCATCCGGAGTAGTTGCGGTAGGATCCGCCGCCGCCGTCGAGCATGTAGTAGACACGGTTTTCCAGGCCCTTGAAGCTGAAGGTGGGGCCTCGCTCGTTGCCTTCGGCCGTGTGGTTGAAGACGACGTCGAGGATCACTTCGATGCCGGCGTGGTGCAACGCCCGAACCATCTCCTTGAATTCCCGGACCTGGGCGCCGGGCTTCTTACCCACCGCGTAGCCGCGATGGGGTGAGAAAAAGGCGATCGGGTCGTAGCCCCAGTAGTTCGGCCGCTCAGGCTTTCGGCCCGTGCAGTCGAGGATGGGAAACTCGTGCACCGGCATCAGTTCCACGGCGGTGACGCCCAGCGACTGGAGGTAAGGGATCTTTTCGATCACGCCGCGGTACGTGCCGGGGTGCTTCACCTCGCTCGACTTCGCCCGGGTGAAGCCGCGGACGTGCATCTCGTAGATGATGCTCTCCGACAGCGGACGCCGCAGGTGCCGGTCGCCCTGCCAATCGAACTCGTCGTCGACGACCACGCACTTCGGCGGCCGGACGATGCCGGCGTCGTTCGGCAGGAAGCGGCCCGCAAGGGCCTTGGCGTAAGGGTCGATCAGCCGTGCCTGGGGGTCGAAGCGGTGGCCCTTGTGCGGCTCGTGCGGCCCGTCGGCCTGGAAGTGGTAAAGCTGCCCCGGCCCCACGCCGGGTACGAACATGCTCCAGATATCGCCCCAGCGGTTCAGATCGGGATCGAAGTCGATCATTTCGGCCGGCTCGGCGTCGCCGGTCCGGTGATACAGCAGCACGCGCATCGCCGTGGCCGAGCGACTGAAAACCACGAACTGAACGCCCCCGTCATGGACGATGGCGCCGTAGGGGAGTGGATGGGCAAAGCGTAGTGCAGCCGGGCGATCGATCATCGAGAGACGCTCGGTCGGATTCACGGGACAAGAACCAGTCTGCCACGCCAACGGGCCTATTGCTGCGATTCCGCCTCCTCGTAGAACACCGCGTGGCAGTCGTCGCAGCTTTGATTCAAGGCTTTCAAGGCGGTCGTCGCGGCGTCTCTGTCCCGCGCGCGGATGCCGGCATTGACCGCCGCGGCCGCGTCGCGCATCTGCACGCAGAACTTCCGCCACGCCTCGGCCTCGTGGGGCTTCTCCGTCTCGGAAGCGTTGGCCATGGAGCCGTGAGCAATGACGGCGATCACCGCCGTCATACCCCGAGTGTCGGCCGCCTTAGACTCAAATCGTCTGCCCTTGACGTATCGCTTTAGCTTCGTATGGATCAGCGGGACTTGCAGCATCAGGTCCTTGAGCGAGGCGACCTTTTCCCACTTCAACGCCGTGTTGGCCGTGTCTTGGCCGGCGGCAGCGGCCTTCAGCGCGTCGACGGCCGCCCTCGCGGCGCCGTAGTCCTTCGCGGCGGCGAGGTCTCCCGCGGCCTTCATCATCGCGGCGGCCGAGGCCTTGTACTTGTTGTCCTGCTCGTGCAGCCCCAGGCCCAAAGCGATCAGCACCAATGTATTTGCTCCCTTGCCAATTTTGTCCTTCGAGTCGTTGTATTCCTCCTGGCTCTTCACCGCGTCTTCGAGCTTTTGGATGTACTCGGGTGCCTGGGCGGCCAAGTCGTCGGCCGGGGCAAAGTCGGAGAGCTTGTCTCCGCCGGGGACAGCGACGGGCATCGCCGCCGGTTCTTCAGCGGGTTTCTCTGTCGGCTTTGGTGGTTCGGCGGGCTCTTCCGCCGGCTGCTGGGCCAATCTCTCGGCTGGCGTTGGCGGTTCCGCGGGTGGTTCGGCCGGCTTGGCTGGCAGTTGCTCGGCAGGTTGTTCGACAATCTTCTCGGCGTCTTCGACCTTCTTGACGGGCTCAGCGGCTGGGCCTTCCGGTTTTTCGGCCGGGGGTCTGCACCCGGAGAGAAAAACGCCCAGGACCAACATGCCGGCGACGACCGTCGACACGCCCCACCAATGCGACATACTCGGTGACTTCACAATCTTTTCCTCTTGGAATTCACGACACAGGAACACGAATCAAACGACCTAAGGACCCGAGTTTTGCAGTTTTCCGGCCTGCTGTCAAGAACGTCGTCATCCCGGCGGGAGGGGTCCTTTCGATTCGGCACGCCTTGTACTACAATGCGGCGCCTGTTCGCT
>JAUWWA010000093.1 GCA_030617125.1 Pirellulales bacterium
ACGTAGAAGAAGTCGGGCCGCCAACGCTTCGCCGCGCGCACGGCCGAAGCGGCAATCCACGCCGTGGAGCGAATGTTCGCCATCGGGCCCCAGAAATGCTTTAGCGGGAAATGGTCCAGTTCGTCGCACAACTCGCCGTACAGCTCCAGCGGCCGCGTGTAGCACCAGAGCGATTCGCTGCCGTCGGGGTTGTGGATTGGGGCCGGCGTGCAGACGTAGTCCGCCTCGCATCCCTTGCTGTGCAACGGGAACCACACCGCCGAAGTCAAGCCGTCCTTGTGATGCGAAAGCAAGTCCCAAATCTGCGGCCGCTCGATGCAGTCGTTCGGCGAGGTCCACATCTCCACCCGCTGCTTATCGCGCCAAAAGAAACCGTTGGCCACCACGCCGTGGTCGACCGGCAAGCGGCCGGTCGTCATGTTCGCCTGCACCGCGCAGGTCACGCACGGGAAGCTCGGCGCCAGCTCGGCGATTTCGCCGCCGGCCGTCAGATTCGTCAGCTTCGGCATCGCGGCGAGATCTTTTTCCCGCAAACCCGGAATAGAAAGGAGGATCATGGGTTCGGGCATTTGCAGAATCACTTGTGTGGTTGAACGGATACCATCATTGGGCTGAGGAACTCAAACGCCCGGCGCGCAGCCTCGGGCGCCTCGTGGCCGTGGCGGCTGAGTTCCACGTGGACTCCGCCGGTGTAGCCCGCCTCGGCCAGGGCCCGAAGCACCGGCGGAAAGTCGATCTGCCCATCGCCGAACATCAGATGCTCGTGCACGCCGGTGCGCATGTCTTCGACGTGCACGTTCACCAGCCGCGAGGCAAAGCGGCGGATCTGCTCGGCGATCGGCACTTCGCCCTGGCAGTGCAGGTGACCGACGTCGAGCGTAAGGCGGAAGGCTTCCGCGTCGATCCGGCGGAGCAACTCCTCGTATCGGACCATGCAGTCGATGAACATGCCCGGCTCGGGCTCGAAGCCGACGACGACCCCCTGCCCCGCCGCGTAGTTGAGCACCTCGTGCAGTCCCTCGACGAGTCGGTCCATGGCCTCGTCGTCACAAGCGCCGTCGCGCACCGCGCCCGACCAGAGCGACACGCAATCGCTGCCGAGTTCGGCGGCGCAGCCGACGGCGTACTTGTAGAACTCGACGCGCCGTCGGCGGTCGGCCGAGACGAGCGTCGGTTCGTGCTTGTGGGCCGGGTCCAACAGAAACCGGGCGCCCGTCTCGATGACGGAGCGCATTTCGAGTTGGTCAAGTAGCTGGCGTAACTGAGCGAGTCGCCGCGACTTTTCCCACAAGGCCCCGTGATCGATCGTGATCGCCACGCTGCCGTATCCGATCTCGGCCAGCAAGCGCACCGCGTCGAACAACGCGTGATGAGCAAAGCCGTTGGTGTTGTAGCCGAGGATCATGGGAAGCCGGAGGTTAGGGGCTAGGGACTGGGGGGGAAGTTACAGATCAGACATTGGGTATTGGGCATCATCCGTTCGGCCCCAACCCCTGGCCCCTAGTCCCTGACCCCTACGTCGACTCAATCCACCGTCCGAAGAATATGGCCGGGACAAGCAACAGGAGAATCATGACGGCCCAAGACATGCCGCGGATCGCGTAGCACGCCGTCGCGTCGAGCAGCACTAACGAAAAAATACAATGGGTGACCGCGGCCTTCACCCGCACCGCCTCCGGCTCGATCACCGCCCACAGGCAACGCCAGCCGATCAGCAGGCCGAGAATGACCATCAGCAACGTCCATCGCTGCGGCTCCTGCACCAGCAACACGAGAACGCGGTCGCTGTACTGGGGGAACCGGGCCAAGAGCACAATCCCCAACAACATCACGGCCGCGCCCGCCGCGAGCTGTACGCGGCTGCTTCGCCGGGTTTCGCTTTGCGCGAACAGCGTGACTCCGGCCACGTAGGCGCCGATGCCGCCGGCGACCAGCCAGTGTTCGGCGCCCCACGGCGTGGCCACCACGGCCATGCCCAGCAGGACGTTGAGCATTCGGCACACGCCCATCAGGGGCGGCCCGGCGACCGTTTGCTTCACGCCGCTGTTGTAAAGCACGATGCACGCGGCCAGCACGGCGGCGACCACAGCCGGGCGGAAATTGCCCGTCAGCAAACCCACCACGCAACCCAGAACCACGCCGATGCACAACAACTGCCAGCCCAGCCAACGCGCCGCGCCGAGCGAAACTCGACCCGAGGGCAGCGGGCGCTCCGGCCGGTGCTCGGTGTCGTGCTCCAGGTCGAACACGTCGTTGAGCACCACGCCGGAGGCGTACAACATGCTGGAGGCGACCATAAGCAAGCCCAACACCCAGCCGTCGGTCGGGTTCATCGTCCACGAGGCGGCCTGGACGAACAGGAACCCCATCGCCGCGTCGGCCATCGCGGTGAAGACGTTCGGCAGCCGCAATAACTCCAGGTAGGCGAGCACGGTCGATTTGCTGGTGAGCCGCTGCTCGCGTTTCTCTTCGTCAAGGGTCATTTCGCACCACTTTTTCCAGAAACGCTTTCGCCTCCCGGCCGGCCTGGTCCGGGTTGTCGATGTACGGGTATAACTCGACGGTCACCCAGCCATCGTAGCCGGTGCGTGCAATCTCGCGGAAAACGGCCGAAAAGTCAATCGCACCACGGCCGGGGATCAGGTGCGCGTGCTCGCGGGTCGCGGCGATGTCTTCGACGTGATAGTGCTTCGTGTGCGGGGCCATCCGTGCGATCCGGTCCTGCGGGTCCTGGCCGGAGCAAAAGGCGTGGCCGATATCGAAATTCAGCCCCACCCAGGGCGAATCGATCCGGCCGACGAATTCGAGATACTGCTCGAAGGTCTCGATCATCAACCCCGGCTCCGGCTCGATCAGCAGCAGCACGCCGGCCGTTTCGGCCACTTCGACGCACGGCATCAACTCGTCGTAAAAGATCGCGGCGGCGGCGTTCCAGGTTTGCCCGGCGTCGAGCGGTCCGCCCGGCTCGGTCTGGATGCTCGACGCGCCGAGTTCCTTGGCCAGCAGGAGCGCCCGTTTGGTGTGTTCGCGCCGGATCGCTCGATAATTCGCGTCCGGCTCGATCCACGACGGATGCCAATACGGCTGCCGCGGATCGGCCACGGCGTTCATCATGAAGCCGTTGACGTTGGAGATTCTCAGATTGTGCTCGTGGAGACAATCGCGAATGGCCTGCTTCCGCTCGTCCAACAACCCGGCCGGCCAGGCGTGCGGCACGTCGGCCAGCAGTTCCAGCCCGGCATACCCCAAGGCGGCAATCCGGCGGATCGTCTCCTCGATCGAGATGTTCACGTAGGCGTTGGAGCTGTAGGCGAGTTGCATGGGAAACGGGGGCTGGGGGCTGGGGATTAGGGGCTAGGGACTCGAATGGAGACCGTTTAGCAGCCGCCGGCACGGCGGCTAAGGAGAAACATTGCAAATTGAAAATTGGAAACTGGAGATTAAGAATCGGCAATGTTCCCCGAATCCCGAATCCCCTCTCAGCTACTTGCGCTACGATAGCTCAACAGCGCCGTCTTGAACACCCAGCGCGACGCGAGCAGGCTGCCGGCGGTGGCGAAAATAGCGAACAGCGGCAGGAATAAGTCCCCCGGTGAATGGATATCCAGCGGCCGAACCAGCAGCCGGGCGGGCACGTTGACGGCGACCAGCACGGGAATGATGAACGTGAACACCTGCCGGATCGGCACGCCGTAGTCGCCCGTGTAGATTTCCATCGGGTAGCGGGAGAAATTGGTGATGTAGAACCAGAAGTCCAGCAGCGTCTTGTTGCGGCCCAGCCAGACGCTCGTCGACGCCATGGCGATCATCAGGCTGTAGTAAATCGCCGCGCCGCAGAGCAGGTAGAAGACGTACAGCACGACCACCAGCGGCCCGGGCGTGTAGTCCACCCGAAACAGCGAATAACCGATCAGCGCCAGCCCGCAGACGAACGGGCCGATCGCCGACCATTCGATCCGGCCCAACGAGACGAGGAACTGCGTGTCGATCGGTTTCAACAGCGCGAAGTCGAGCGTACCGGTGCGGATCATCTCGCTGAACTCGACCGCGTTGCCGATGAACAGCCCGCGGATCAGGCTGTTGATCAGAAGCGTGGTCGCAAGGAACAGGAAGAACTGGTATTTCCCCCAGCCGGTGCCGGCGCCGATCTCCGGCGTGTACCGAAAGATCAGGATATAGAACCCCAGGTTCATGAACACCCAGGACGTCGTTGAGACGGTGTCGATGATGAAGTTCATCCGAAACATCATGTCGCGCACGAGGCTGTTGCGCAGGAACGTCAGCAGCACGCGGAAGTACGACGGTCGTGGGCTCATCGCGATTATCCTCCAAAGCCGCTGTAGCGCCGCACGCCGAAGCGCCACGCGGCGCGTGCCGTCGCCAGGAAGAAGACGATCCAGGCGAGCTGTATCCACAGGCCGTGGACCAGTTCCGGCCCGCTCACTTTTCCGAGGAAGACGGCTGCGGGGAAATAGGCCAGGTATTGCAGCGGGATCAGCTTGACGATCTCACCCCAGACGCCCGGCAACAGGTCGATCGGAAACATGTGGCCGGAGAAGAAGAAACTAAACAGCATGTATACGAACAGCAGGGAGTTCACTTCGAGGAACCAGAAGCCGATCATGCCAATGGTGACCTCTAGGAGATAACCCAGCAGAAAGGCCATCACCAGCGATGCGACGTAGGCCGTCATGATCTGCGGCGCCGGCCAGCCGGAAAAAAACCCGCGGCATAGGTAAAACACCAGCGCGAACGGTCCAATCGCCACGCTGAAGTAGACCAGCTTATGGGCGATGCGGTTTAGCAACAGAAAGCCGATCATGTCGATCGGCTGGATGAGAAACTTCTTGACGGTGCCGTCGCGGATGTCCCGGGCGATTCCCGAGGCCAGGCCCGGCATGCTGCTGAATGCCCGGCTGATGGACGTCAGCAGGTAGTACGCGATCATGTTGTGGTAGGTGTAGCCGGCGATTTGCTTGTCGCCCCCGCTGGCGACGTTGACGGCTGAGAACACGGCGCCCCAGAGGAAAATCTGCGTGACCACCGGCAGGAACCGCATCAGCGTTCCCAGCGCAAAATCACCGCGATAGACCAGCCGCTCTTCGACGCTGATCTTGAAGATGGTCCAGGAGGTTGCGGCGCGGGGAAGCATAATGATGAAGGATGAAGGATGAGAGATGAGGGATGAGGGATGAAGATCACCACGCTACTTGTTTTTCTTTGCACGGATTGCACACGAGGCGAAGATCGCGGTCAATTCCTCGGCCTCCTTTTGCAGGTCAGCGAGACGTTTCTGTGGTACAATGCCGCTATCCACCAACAACTCGAGCCAGTAGCTCGTCTCCTCCAGTTCCTGCAGCCCGCCCTCGATCTTGCTGATGAACTCGGCGGGCGACCTGGACCGGTACGCTTCGCGATAGTGCGCGCCTGCCGATGTCCCACTTCTGAGGACCTGTTTTCCCAAGACCTGGGCTTCAGTAGTCTTTGGCAGCGCCGAATACATCCGAATGATGCGCAACGCAAAAGCCTTGGTGCGTTCGCGCAGATCATTACTGTTCTGTCTGTCTTCCATCGGTTCAATTCCGATCTATCCTTTGGACGCGGTCAATCCGAGATAGTTCATCACTCATCACTCATCATTCATCACTCATCATTCCTCATTAAGCAGCTCCGGCACGTGTCCGAGTTTTCCTTCCGCTTGCAGATCGGCCTGAACGAACATCTCAGCGATGGCTTCTTCGAGCGGCGGGTCTTCGACACTGATGTCGTTGACCGCATGTGTCGCCAGGATGCGACTGAGCACGTCGGAGACCACGCTCCGCGGCACACGGATTTTCGCCCTTGGCGGCTCCGCCGTGAGCAATTCACCGTATCGGGCCAACTCGGCCTGCGCACATCCGTCGGAAAGCTGAACCGAGATGATCTTTTCTCCGCCGAACCGGTCGATAATGCCCGAGAGCGAACCGTCGTAAATGATCCGCCCCAACGCGATGATCACGACCCGGCGACACAACGCCACCACGTCTTTCATGTAATGGCTGGTCAACAGAATGGTGACCTTGCGGGTCTGCTGGTAGTGGCGCAGAAAGTTTTGGATGGTGTGCTGCGCGATGACGTCGAGCCCGATGGTCGGCTCGTCCAGGAAGAGCACGTCGGGCGAGTGCAACAGGGCGGCGATCAACTCCATTTTCATCCGCTCGCCCAGCGACAGCTCGCGGACCGGCTGGCCGAGCAACTCGTGCACGTCGAGCATTTCGGTCAACTCGGCGAGCGTACGGTCGAACCGCCGCGGCTCGATGCCGTAGATCTGCTGGTGCAAGCGGAAAGACTCGGCGGCGGGCAGGTCCCACCAGAGCTGGTTTTTCTGGCCCATCACCAGCGCGAAGCGGCGGCGGTAGGCGTTTTCGCGGCGCCAGGGAACGTGGCCCATCACCCGGGCGGTACCGCTGGTGGGAGTGATCACACCGGAGAGCAGTTTCAGCGTGGTGGTTTTGCCGGCGCCGTTGGGCCCCAGGAAGGCGACGAATTCGCCCTGCTCGACCGCAAGGTCGATGCCGCGGACCGCCTCGACGGACCGGTACTTACGCCGGAACAGCCCAGCGACCGACGCCCACAGCCCCTCGGCTTTCTGGTAGACCTGGTAGGATTTCGCCAGTTTTTCGATCTCGATTATCGCCATAAGCCAATGATTATAGGCCCCACCAGCGGCGGGAGGAACCGGGACATGCCGGCGCCCGTAGGACTGCTATTGACCCATCCGGTGGGTACGGAGAAACTACTGGGCCTATGCG
>JAUWWA010000066.1 GCA_030617125.1 Pirellulales bacterium
ATGGTTGTTGGTTGTGGTCCTCGGTCTGCTGTGTCTTTCCGGCTGTCGGCCGTCGTTCGAAGCGGCCGAGCAAGCCGAGCCTTGGCCGTTGTTGGAGCGTGATCCGGCGGAAGACGGCGTCGACATCGATCGCTGGTCCTGTTGGCGAGGTGGGAATCGCTTGGGGATTGCCCGCGGCGGGAGTCCCGCCGTCCACTTCAGCAACACGCGGAACGTCCGCTGGAAAGTTGCCGTCCCCGGCCGGGGCAACTCCTCGCCCGTCGTGTGGGACGACGTCGTGCTGCTGACTTCGGCGATCGACAAAACGGATCCACCCACGCTCGTCGTCTTATGTTTCAACCGGGCCGACGGCACGTTGCGTTGGGAGGCCGCGGCGGGCAAGGCCGTCGGCCGGACCCACAACAAAAACGGCTACGCCTCGGCCACGGTGGCCACCGACGGCGAGCGGATCGTCGCCTTCTTCGCAACCACGGGGCTTTTCTGTTACGACTTCTCGGGCAAGCGGCTCTGGCGGGCCGACCTGGGAAACCTCGACCACCAATGGGGAACCGCCGCCAGCCCGCTCCTGCATGCCGATACCGTCATCCAGCTTTGCGACTGCGAAGCGAACTCCTACATCGCCGCCTTCGACGTGCACACCGGCGAGCCGCTCTGGCGAACGGCGCGCACCAGCGAGGGCTGTTGGAGCACGCCCGCGCTGCTCGACGTGAAAATCGACGGCAACCGGCGCACCGAGCTGATCGTCAACGGCGGTAGCGGCGGAAGCAAGAACCATTGGATCATCGCCTACGATCCGGCCGACGGCCGCGAGCTATGGCGGGTGCACGGCACGAAGGAGTGGGTTATCCCCACGCCGGTTACGTGCAATGGGTTAGTGTACTGTGCCAGCGGCCGCAACGGCCCGATCATGGCTATCCAAGGCGGCGGCGCCGGCGACGCTGCCGGCACGCACGTCGTTTGGAAGACCGTAGCCGGCGGACCGTACATCCCCAGCGGCGTTGTGTATCGCAACCGGCTTTTCCTGGTGACTGATTCAGGTAGGGCAGTATGCTACAACGCGGGCAACGGCGAAAGGATTTGGCGCAGGAAGCTGCGCGGGCCGTTTTCGGCCAGCCCAGTTGCCGCCGACGGCCGTATCTACGCGGTCAACGAGCGCGGCACCGTTTTCGTATTTGCCGCCGCCGATGCGTTCGAGTTGTTGGCACGAAACGAGATGGGCGATCGATGTCTTGCCACGCCGGCCATCGCAGGCGACGAGTTGTTCGTCCGCACCGAGAGCGAACTGTATTGCATTGCCGAAGCTGCGCCGCCTCCGGCTGCCCGGCACACGGCTGACGACGCCTGGCCGGTCTTCCGCGGCAACCCGCAGGCGACCGGGGTGGCGGAGGGCCGTTTTCCGGAGAAGCCCGAGCGGCTTTGGACCTTCTCGGTCGACGACGGTGGATTCGAGTCGACCGCCGCCATTGCCGACGGGACCGTCTATGTCGGCTGCCTCGACGGCAAGCTCTACGCGATCGACCTGATCACGGGCCGGCGGCGGTGGGAGTTCGCCACCGAACTGGGCTTCACGGCCTCGCCCGCCGTACGCAACCGCCGGGTCTTCATCGGCGATAGCGACGGACGCTTCTATTGCATCAACGCGAAAACCGGCAAACCGATATGGGACTTTCGCACCGAGGCGGAAATCAACTCCAGCGCAAATTTCCACGGTAAGAATGTGCTGTTCGGCTCGCACGACGGGTTCCTCTATTGCCTCAGCGCCGAGAGCGGCAAGGTGGTGTGGAAGTACAAGAGCGAAGACATGATCCAGTGCAGCCCGAGCATCTCGGGCGATCGGGCGTTCGTAGCCGGGTGCGACGGCAGGCTCACCGTGGTCGATCTGGCCAAGGGCAAGCGGGTCGCCGACGTGGACATCGAAGCACCCACGCTCTGTACGCCGGCTCTGGCCGGGCGGATGGCCTTCGTCGGCACGACCGGCAGCGTGCTATATGGTGTCGACTACCAAGCCGCCAAGGTCATCTGGCGATACGAGAACCCCGAGCACCGCGCCCAATTCCACTCCTCCGCCGCCGTGACGCCGGAACTGGTGATCGTCGGCTCACGCGACAAACTGCTCCACGCCGTCGATCGCAAGAGCGGCCGGGCCGTTTGGACGTTTCCAACCAAGGCCCGCGTCGACGGCTCGCCCGTGGTCGTCGGCGACCGCGTGTTTGTCGGCTCGGCCGACGGGCGGTTGTACGCCTTGGACGTCAAGACGGGCCGGCTGCGTTGGCAGTACGAGTGTGGTGGCTCGATCCTCGCCTCGCCGGCCATCGCCGCCGGACGCCTGGTCATCGGCACCGACGAGGGCGACGTTTATTGTTTCGGGGCGAAATAGGCAACATAACAATCATAATAATGATATTCTCCTGTAGCCATGACGACGAGAACCACGATCATCATCTCCGAAGCGTGTGACTCCGATTCGACACGGCCGGCGTTTGTGCACGACCTCGCCGCCGCGCTGTCGCGCCGGCCGGACGTACAGGTCGTTATGATGCCGCACCTGTACGACCTCGATGCCGACGGGCCAGGCATGCGGCGCTTGCGCTGCGTGCAAGGCGACATGATCGTTCTCGCATGGCTCTATCCCCGCGCGGCCTACTGGATTCTCAACGCCGGCGGCATCACGGGTCGCATGGGAGACGTACCGTCGGTGTCTAACGAGCAAGTCGCTTCCGCAGTGGTCGAGCATTCCGACAGCAGTACGGATCGCACGATCTGGTGCCTCGATCTGCGAGAGCACGGTGAGGTCGGCCCGATACTCGCAAGGGTCGAACGCATCGTTGGCGTTTCCATCGGCCGACCGACCGCGCCGACCGACCGCGAAGACCGACCGTCCACCGCCGCCGGCGAACACCGCGTGGAAGAGACCACCCGGCCGCGATGGTACCCGGTCATCGACTACGGCCGCTGCGACAATTGCCTGGAGTGTTTGAACTTTTGCCTGTTCGGCGTGTTCGGCATCGACGCGTCGGGCCGGATTATGGCGGAGCAGCCCGACGCCTGCCGGGACGGCTGCCCGGCGTGCGCCAGGGTGTGTCCTGCCCGGGCGATCATGTTCCCCGCGCACAACACGCCGGCCATCGCCGGCGACCCCAGCGCCGCATTGGGCGATTTCAACACCGAATTCGTGCAACTCTTCAACACCCCGAATTCCGCCAACCTCGCCGCCGCCGAACGCGGCCGGGCACTATCCGAGAAGGCCGAACAAGAGAAGCCGCTCAAGAAAGACGCTCTCGACAAGTTGGTCGACGACCTGGATGAGATGGAGCTTTGAAGGAAGAGACGCCACCTAGTCATTGGGCTGTTTCGCGTCGTTCGTACCTACGTGTCCACATCGGGGGGTGAAATATGTGACTAATGCGAAAACCCGACAAGCGTACCCCCTACGCGAGGAGGATTGTCCGATCTGTCGGCGTCCTCGGATTGTCGGAAGATGTTGTAGTACAACAAGTTAAGGCATTCCACCAATACCAGGCCTTCTTGTGAACTGGATCAGTTGCTGTAAGGTGAGGCTGCAAGTGTAACGGCCATGCGACATTTTTTGCCAAGCACTCTCTTGCAGATGTCCGATTACGGGGGTATGGTTGAGTGGCAAGGATTAAAGCTTTCGAAATCACTGGCGTGTCCTGCTGGTTCCACCCTGACGAGCATGAGCCACCGCATTTTCATGCCAAGCGAGCGGGAGAATGGGAAGTCAGGGTTCGCTTCCTTGAACCACGAAGCAGAATGCTTCAGTACAAACTTTGGTCGAAGCGGAGGATGTCGCGCCCTCACTTGAATGCCCTCTACGAGAACGTAGAAACACATCGTGATAAACTGATTGCTCAGTGGGAACGAATCCAGGGAATACACAATGCCTAGAGTGTGTGACGTTCTTACAACCTGCGAAGAATACAGTGATCTGTGCAAGCGGATTCTCCGGGATTTCTCACCTTCCAGAGTCAAACACTGGGGGTTTCGCAATTGGGAAGCCATCGAATGGTCGCGGATTACACTCGATCAGTCTACACCGCTGCTGATCATTTCAAACCTCAAAGACTTTCCTGCGAGACGATCCGCCCAACAACCACAACTGGGGCAAAGGAGGCGCAGGCACCTCGTTTTCACGCGAGAGATGCCTTCCGAAGCATTGCCAACGCGCATGGCTCGTTTGAATATCCGAGATGATCGCAGGCTGCATATCGCCGCACTGAAAGATCGCAAGACAATTGAAGCGATTATCCGAAGGGCGATCTGTGGTCTTGCGTCTCCCGAAGATGACCGAATAGTAGATGCTTGGTGGGAAGGAGATGCCTTTGTGGTATTGTCCCCTTCCTTTCAAAGACTATCAATCCCCTTGGCGCGTCTCTCGAGGTTGATTGGCGCGGATTCGGATTCGATCAGCAAGTACGAGATTGATTCCGACGGTTCCTTTGTCTATTGGCCGCACGCTGACATACACCTAGGTTGGCTACAGTTTCTCCGCATGGTTGATCCCGCAGCCGTGCTCGCTGCACGAATCAAGCATGAGAAATTCAACCGGCGGTATGGCTCGGCGATTCGCAGCGTCAGGAAGACGCAAGGTCTGCGGCAGTCGGATATATCAGGACTAACCCCGAGACAAGTAGGTAGAATTGAGAAAGGCGAATGTCGAGCCACTCTGAACTCACTCACCAAACTTGCAAAGGCCCACGACCTGAAGCTCAATGACTATCTTTTTCAGCTAGCGGAAAAACTGGGCTAGGCCTCCTTCGGTTCCATCAATTCCCCGGCCTCTTCCCGGCGGCTACCGGCGCTTGCCAATACAATACAAGAACCGGTCGGACCGCAGCAGCAACTGGCCGCGGCTGACGACCGGCGTGGCGTTGAACGTGCTGCGGTCGTCCAGGTCGTTTTGAGCGAGTTGTTTCAACTCGGGCCCAACGGCCAGCACCACCGTGCCGCCTTGCCGGCTGACGGCGTAGAGCTTCCCGTCGGCCAGGACCAACGACGCGTAGACTTTGTCGCCGCCGCCGCGGATTTGCAGCCGCTGCTGGTAGACCAGCTTGCCGGTCTCTGCGTCGACGCAGCAGGCCACGCCGCGCTGGCTGACCCAATAGAGGAAGCCGTCGTGGTGCAGCGGCGAGGCGATCTTGGGCGTTTTCTTCAATTTCCACAGGCGGTGCGTTTTGGTCACGTCGCCACGGCCGCCACCGCGGACCGCGATGGTCACCGGGGTGCGTCCGCCGGTAATGTACGCCACGTCGCCGTGCGTGACAACCGACGGGCAGACGTAATCCGGCACGCTCTCGCACTCCCAAAGCCGCTCGCCGCTCGCCGGATCGAAGGCGAGCACCTTATCTTTCATGCTCAGCACGAGTTCCTGATTGCCGCTGGGCAGGCGGATCAGTCCGGGCGTACACCACGATTCGACAATCCCGTCGGCTTGCCATGCAACCTTGCCGGTTCTCTTGTCCAGGGCAAAGAGCCTGCCGCTCTCGACGCACGCGTTGACGATCAGCAGATCGCCGGCCAGGATCGGTGAGGCGGCCGAACCCCAGCTATGCGTGTTCGCCCCGACGCTCCTCTTCCACAGCAGCTTGCCGTCGATGCTGTAGGCGAATACCCCGGACCGGCCGAAGAAGGCGTACACCGTCTCACCGTCGGTCACCGGCGTGGCCGAGGCGTAGCCGTGCAAGGCGACGTACCCACGGTACTCCCGCTCGGGCAATCGGGCCTTGATGCCGCGGTTCCAGAGGATTTTGCCAGTGTCGCGGTCCGCGCACACGACATGGAGCCGCAGATCTTCCTGTTCGCCCGGCTCGTCCTGGTCCAGCCCGTAGCCGCTGTAGCAGGTCAGGAAAATCTTCCCACCCAGCGTGATCGGGCTGGAAGCGCCGAAGCCGGGCATGGGGGTCTTCCAGACGATGTTCTCCGTGGCGCTCCAGGTGGTGGGCAGGCCGCGGTCGGTGGATATGCCCGAACCATCCGGGCCGCGGAACCGCGTCCAATCGGCCCCGGCCAACAACCCCACCGACAAACCGATGACACAAAGCGCGCGGTACATGATGCAGTACTCTCCTCTCGCGGTTGCAGGATTTAACTGTAACCGTCCACGGGTCTCAGAACCGCTCTGAGATCTCTTTTTCCCGGATGGTACAGCACCCTACTTGAATCGGAAACCGTAAAGGCAAGGGTGTTTTGTGAGCGGCCACAGGTGGGTGGATCGATCGGCCGTCCGGAATCCTCGGCGAGCGTCGTCACCATCACATCGACGCCAAGCCCAACACGCCGGGCCGCCCTTCGATGATCGCGACGACGCCCAACAGCCGTTTGAGCCCCGGCCCATGCCGGCTGGCCGACCCGAACGGCGCAAGCCCTAGCATAACCGGGAGTGCGAAGAAATCAAGGTGCCCCCAAGAATTCCCCAGACCGTTATTCCCCGGCTATAAGGCGCAAAAAAATTGGGGCCTTTGACGTGCCACCTTACATAGTGGCCAGCCGGGCGGTAAGGGCAAGGTAACCGTCCGACCACAATCCGTCAGAGGCCCCACGGGCCAGCTCGTTTGGGAGCGAACACGCCGTTCGCTCAACTTGTTGGCATTGCATTCCCTGTGCCGGTTGCAAGAAACCTTCGCTCCCGGACCACGCTTTCCGACGCAACTTGTTCAGTAGCAACGACTTGCAGACACGCAGACGCCTCTCGGACCGCCGCAGTGACCTCGCGGCTCTCGTCAAAGCAGGTGTACCATTTTGATACACCTGTCGCACTGCGGCGCTACAGCATCGCGGAGAATCGCGTATACTGTCGCCTTGGCCCGTGATACGCCGCAGGAGCACGTTGTTATTAACGCCGCGGCAGATCCTCGCCTAGGGTGAGCAAGCTACCGTATCCCGCAGGCTTTCAGTGACAAGAAGAGAATGGCTATCGCGGCAAGGGCAAGCACCCTTTGGGGTGATAAGGATTCACCAGACATGACGACCGTGAAGACAGGGTCAGTCGACAAGAAAAGCCGGACACTGACGAGGCGGCGGGCTGCTACGCGAGCAGGTCAATGGCAGCGGTTATTGCATTGGAACTGCAACAGTCATGAACAGGTAGTGTCTTAACGTCCACGATCACCGGGCCGCCGGAGTGATCGTTCGATTCAAAACACGCGATGCCGGCGGCTCCGCGTGCATCGTGTTGTTATCCCACAATTCTGGGGGAAGTAAATGTATTCGAGTTCACTGGAGTGAATGCCGATGTGTAAATTGTTTAGCCTTCCCCAGTCTGTTCCTCGGTCGGTTGCTCATCGTCGTCAGCAGTATCTGCTGAAGCGTCTGAAACTAGACTCAATATCTCGCACTTAACTGTGCCAAGGTTAAAAGCCTTCGCTAGTTTTATCCGAAACTCAGAAGGTGTCTCTGAGACCCAAGTATTTGTAACCGTACGCCCCTGGGTCATCCCGATCCCACGATCGGCGAAACCTGGTATGTAATACGATCTCTTCAAGGCGGCTGGCAACTCGTCTTTCAGTTCGATGGTTGCGGGGTAAGGTGCATTGGGGCGATGTACCACTGAAAACAATGTAGCCGTCCGATTGCTGGGCACGTGTTTTGCGTGAACAATTATCATCTTATTGCCAGATTGAGATTTGGCTTCTTGCAAAACCAAAGTCAGCACCCCAGTGCTATTTGTCACCCATTCCTCTTGAGCGGTCTCAAGAATTTCCAACGGTGATTGCGTATCACTTAGTTCGACGTCGTTCGGCCAAAAATTACTCATCGTTCTCTCCACACAGGGTTACAAGGATCGGAAAATGATCCGATGCGTTTTTGGAGTCAGGGCGGCCCTTTTTATCCACTAGTGATAGCGCCCC
>JAUWWA010000380.1 GCA_030617125.1 Pirellulales bacterium
AATCCGAACGCTTCAGTCAAGCAGGTTTCGTCGCGCCGATCGGCGGGATGGGCACGCCGAGGACGGCGGCGACGGCGTGAACGAGTTGGCCTTCGCGCGGGGTCACCTTGCCGTCGGCGGCGACGCAGGCGATGCAGGCGCTGAGGATGTTGCGCTTGAGCTTGGGGGCCGCCTCGGCCAGCGCGTCGAGCGCCGCGTCGAGGTTCCGCAGCGAGCAGTCCGACTTGACAAGCAGTGAGCCGGTCCGGCCGATTTCCGCCATGCCGCCATCGAACGCCCGGCGCACGTCGGCTTCACCCTCCTGGCCGGCGTAGGCCAGCGTGGAGAGCACGGCGACCAGCGAAGGCAGCAGCGGATCGAGGCGCCGGTAGCGAACGGCGATCGGCTTGGCCCGGCCGAACGGCACGTCCAACTGCCGCAGCAGCATCGTGCGGACGGTGTACTCCAGCAGGTCGAGCTTCTCGTCGGCCTCGATCAGTGCGTCGACGTTCTCGCGGAACGTCGCGTATTGGTCCGGCGATTGTTGCTTCAGCGCCGGCAGGGTCATGTCGACCAGCGGCAGCCGGGCTTCGTCGGGTAAATTGTCGATCAGCGGGGCCAGCCGCTGGGTCTCTCGATACGACAGCGCTTCGGCCCGGGCCTTCAACGCGGCCAATTGCTCGCTGCGCACGTCGGCGTCGCGGTCGAGCAGGACGGCGTAGATGACCGCCCGGGCGCCGTAGGGTTCGCCGGCGGCGGCGGCGATGGGCTGGGGCATGCTCTCCAGGATCACGGCGGCATAGAGGAGCTGCTCCATGCCCGGCAGCCCGATCCGGCCGAGCACGCCGCCGGGGTCCAGCGGCGCGGCGGCGCCGCCGATGGCCTCAAACGGACTGGGAGGTTTCTCCTTGGGCTTTAGCTTCGGTGCTTCAGGTCTGACCTTGACGGGCTTGACCCGCTTGGGGAACGTGCCGTCGAACGAGGGGTCGATCCGCCGGATGCGCTCGGCCAGCGGCGGGTGGGTGGCGAAAAGCTGCACCTTGCGGCTTCCGAAGGCGCTGCCGAAGAACATGTGGCTGATCTCTTCGGCGTGGCCGTCTTCGATTTTCGAGGTTTCCGGCCGCCCGCCGATCTTCTTCAACGCCCCGGCGATGCCGTCGGGCAGCCGGGTGAACTGCACCGCCGAGGCGTCGGCCAGGTACTCGTGCTGCCGCGAGACGCCGCTTTTGATCAGCTTGCCGAAGAACAGCCCGATCGAGCCGACGACCAGCAACCCGAGGGCGACGATCAGGATCACGACCATGGCGCCACCGCCGCCCTTGCTGTCGCGGGAACTCCGGCCCGAGAATCTGAGACTGTGCATCACGTACCATCCGAGGATGGCCAGCACCAAGATGCCGTGCAGGACGCCGATCAGCCGGAGATTCAAGCGCATGTCGCCGTTGAGGATATGGCTGAACTCGTGGGCCATCACGCCCTGGAGTTCATCGCGGTCGAGATAGTCGAGGCACCCGTGCGAGACGCCGATCACCGCGTCGCCCGGCTCGTGGCCGGCCGCGAAGGCGTTGATGCACGGCTCGTTTTCCATGACGTAGACGGGCGGCACCGGCGTGCCGGAGGCCAGGGCCATCTCGGCGACGACGTTCAGCAGCCGGCGCTCGGCCGGATCGCGGGTGCCCTGGTCGATCAGCCGGCCGCCCATCATCAGCGCGACCGACTCGCCCCCGGATGCAAGCTGCGACGTCTTGTAGAGGCTGCCCAGCAGGATCACGCCGATGGTGGCCGCGGCGACCGCGAGGAACAGGTCCGGGTGCCAGGGCGTTTGGGCGAAGGGATTCGGCGCGCCGGACCGCGAGTCGCCGCCGACGAACGTCAAGGCGATCAGCGCCACGAAGTAGATCGCCACGACGATCGCCACCACGGCCAGGATGAAGTAGAAGATCAGCCGCGCGGTGCGGCGACGGGCAACGTCCTGGTGTTCGAAGAAATCCATGGCTCAGTCGGCATTCGATATTGCGTTGAAGGCTGAACGCCGGACGCTACCTGCTCCACACGGCTGCAATGCGAGTTTACGTGAAGGACACCTTGGGCGCTTCGCGCGCGGCGGGTTCCTCGATCTCGAACAAGTCGGCCGCCAGGAAACCGAGCGTCCCGACGAAGATCACCGCGGGGAACGTTTCCCGGGAGGTATTGTATCGCATGACGGCGTCGTTGAACGCCTGCCGGGAGAACGCGACTTTGTTCTCGGTCGCGGAAAGCTCCTCCTGCAACGCCAGCATGTTCTGGTTCGCCTTCAGGTCGGGGTAGTTTTCCGACAGGGCGAACAGGCGGCCGAGCACGCCGGTGAGTTGGCCTTCGGCCCGGCCCAGCGATTGCATGGCGCCGGGTTCACCCGGGTTTTGGGCGGCCTGGGCGCCGGCGGCCGCGGCCTGGTTTCGGGCTTGGATTACCGCCTCGAGGGTCTCCCGCTCGTGTTTCATGTAGCCTTTGGCCACTTCGACCAGGTTGGGAATTAAGTCGTAGCGGCGTTTGAGCTGCACGTCGATCTGCGCGAACGCGTTCTTAAAGCGGTTCCGCAGCGCGACCAGCTTGTTGTAGATGCCGACGACCAGAAGCACCAGCACCACGAAGATCACCGCAAGGGCGATCAAGATCCAGAATTCGGTTCCCATTTGTCTGATCCCTCCCAGCTAGATTGGGTTAATGTTGGTAGTGACCCGATTCACCGGGTCGGAGCGTGTTGTTGTGGGCAGGTTTCCGGTTGCCATCAGGTACGTCTTGTACCCGCCGGTGAGGTTCCGGCACACGAAACCGTATTGCGACAGTATCCGGCAAGCCACGTAACCCCGCAACCCCACTTGGCAGAAGACGAGCAACTGCTTGTCGTTGGGGAGTTCTCCCAGGCGGTCTCGCAGTTTGTCGATCGGGATGTTCACCGCGCCGGGGATGGTGCCGGGCGCCGCTTCCTTGGCGGTGCGGACGTCGAGCAGCAGTTGGTCGGCCGACGGCGCCGTGACGTCTTCCACGTGGCAGAGCTGCACGTCGCCGCGCAGGGTGTTCGCCGCGGCGAAGCCGGCATAGTTGACCACGTCCTTCGCCGAGCCGTAGGGCGGGGCGTAGGCCAACTCCAACTCCTCGAGGTCGAAGACCGTA
>JAUWWA010000119.1 GCA_030617125.1 Pirellulales bacterium
AACGCACTCGGGATCGACGCCGGAGCGTTCCAAGGCGGCCCGGAGCCGGTTGGCGAGGTGACCGGGGACTTCCTTATTGAGGACGACGGGGGCTTTCTCCAGAGATTCGAAAAACTGTTTGGTTCGGGAGAGCGTGGTCTCGTCGGTCCGTTTTCCGGGGACGAGTTCAACTACTCGTCCGTACACAGTCGGTGTCTGACGTGCCCGGGCGTCACGATACCAAGTTCTCGGATGGTTACAAGCCTGGATTTCGGAATACGGTTCACGTGAGCGGTCGCTCGAGAGGATCGACACTGGGAGGCACGCGCGAGCAAAGCGTCGAGAAAGAATCCTGCGGCCTGCTTGGCGCGCATGCCGCGGCGACGGTGGGAATACCATCCGTAGTAGCGGAGCATGTACTCGGCCAGCCGCCTAAGGCCCGACACGTCGCCACGACGTTGAGCATCCGCTCGACGAAACGGCTACCCGCTTCGCCGTCGGCGCCGCCGCGCGCTTTTCATTGGTCAGACGACTCGAATCGTCTCATTTCCCCACGTCCTCAGCGACCAATTTGCCGCTGGCGGAAATCTTTTTTGGGCGGGTGATGTCGACGACAGTAGAGGAAAGGAAAGCAGACCGCCAGTGCATTGAACACGTGACGAAAGAAGGAAATGTGCTATGGATATACGAGTCAAAGAGTTGATTGCGATTGGAGCGTCCATTACTGCGAATGGCCCAAGATGCGCAGATACGAGAGAAGGTTCCACTACGGACGGCGGAGCAGGGTCCCGGGCTCGAAGTGCAGTCGAGCCCGGAACTTGGATGAAGTGCGGGAAACAGGACTTGAACCTGCACGAGCCGAAGCTCACTAGGCCCTCAACCTAGCGCGTCTGCCAATTCCGCCATTCCCGCAGTATTGAAGCGACGCCTTGTATTCTACAGGAGCCATGCCGCTCGTCAAGAAAGGACAAGGGACAGGTCCCATTGGGCCCGAGCATCACTGCCGCTTGACGACGAGGATGGTGCGATCGTCGCGGTCGCCGCGGTCGCCGCCCGTGGCGTGCGCGGCGAGGGTTTCTCGGGCAACGGAAATCAACTGATCGGCCGAGAGGTTCAGCCGGCCGACCAACGGCTCGGCCACGCCGGAGTCGCCCAGCGAGCGGCCTTCGGCGGCGGCGGCGCGGACGGCGTCGGTGAAGATGACCAGTGCTTCGCCCGGTTGCAGGGTGTACTCGAAGGGCTCGAAGTCGGTTTCAGGGCTCTCGCCCAACAGGGGACACGTCGGCCCGAGCGACTGCCAACCATTGCCGCGGACGACAACCACACCCGGGCTGCCCGCCGACGCGCAGCTCACCCGGCCGGTAGCCGTGTCGACCAAGGCGTGGAACAACGCCGCACGCTGGTCGCCGGCCGAACCGGTCCACAGCGTCAGGTTGACCTGTTTGAGCGTTTCGGCCGTCTCGCGGAGGTATTGCCCGTGGGCACGCAGCGCCGCGCGGAGCGTGCCGGCCGTCATGGCCGCGGGCAGGCCGCGATCCATGGCGTCGCCGACGGCAACCGCCAGCAGCCCGTCGCTTAGACAGAACCAGTCGTAGAAGTCGCCGCCGAGCGCCTCCGCCCGGGCCGTCCAGCCCGACAGCTCCCAGCCGTCGAGCAGCGGGGAGATGGTGGGGAGCTGGTTGCGTTGCATTCGCTCGGCGGCGGCGATTTGCCGCTTCCACTGCGCGGCGTCGATCCCCTCGCGCATGAGGATCTCGCGTTCCAGGTCGGCCGCCAGCCGTCCGGCGACGATTTCGAGCACGTTCGTTTCCCGAGTGCTGAAGTCGCGTTTCCGCTCGCCATAAACCCAAAGCGTGCCCAACAGCGTGGTCGGAGTGGAAACCGGGATGCAGACGGCCGAGGGGAACTCTTCGGGCATGCGCCAGTGCCGCATCATGTCGGTGTCTTCCAGCACGACCGCGTGGCCGAGCAGGGCCTCCAGATCGGCCACGGAACCCTTCAGCGGCCGAGCCGGAGCGGTCAACCGGTCGAAAGGCAGCCCCCAGCACGAACGCAGTTTCAGCTCGCTCGTGGCCTCATCGAGCATATAGAGCGCTGCCGCCTGGCAGCCGACCGCTTCGGCGCCGCCTCGCAGGACGGCCTGCAATCGTTCGGCAAGGTGTGCCTGTTCGTCGGCATGCGGCACCAGCGGCACGCCGGCGGCCAGTTCCGCCTCGCGCTGCCACAAAGCGAGGCGGGTTTCGAGCAACTCGCCGAGCATGTCGGCCGTCGCGGCGGCCAGCGCGCGGGCGACGTCGCCGTCGACGGGTTTGGAGATGGACGGCGCCGGCGTCGAGCCGGCCGGTTCGAGGCTGAGGTGTCCGGGAGGCACTCCGACGCCCGGGCTGACCGGGGCGGACCACGTCAGGTCGTTCGGCGGCTTCGGCTCTTCGCCGGCAATGTATCGCAGCGACCACCCGGTCGTCCGTCGAAAGGCCCTCAACACGGCCGGCAAGCTGCCGACCGCGTCGATCTGGGGCCGGACGACCTGAGGGGGCCGTTCCGTGTAGAGTTTCAGATTCTTCGTGCTGGGCTTGGCCACGGCGGGTTCTGTATGTGGCAGGGGGGATGTTATGTGCGAAGCGTCCGTGGCCGCTTGCGAGCTTGCATGGGGATCGAGCCCGGCAGAATCGCTACGACCGTCACGCGGTGTCGTTCTGCCGTGCACTGTCCATATCTCGCAGACTTCCCATCATCCGTGATCGTTATATTTTACCATCGGCCGAGAGCGGCCTGGACGTGAGTTGAATTTGGCGGTGGCGGGGACCTGGACTGTGCGATAGACTCTCAGTAGTGTGTTATTAGCATCGGGCCGCTGTTGGCCCGTCCCTGTCGAGAGTCAGAAGGGCCAAATCTGGTTAGTTCCGAATCGGAGCACGACGATGACGCAGGCCAAGTTGCTGGAGCGGATCACGGTGGATCTGGGCATTTTGGGGGGAAAGCCCATCATCCGCGGTATGCGCTTGTCCGTGGAACTGATCTTGAGTCTGCTCGCACAAGGAGAGACTTCGGAGGATCTCTGCGCGGACTACCCGGATCTTGAACCGGAAGATATTCAAGCATGTCTGGCGTACGCTCATGCTGTTGTTGCCGATGACTCGCTGGATACGGTGAGGGTTGTGACGCAGTGAGATTCGTGGTCGATCGATGTGCTGGGCGCCGGTAGATAGACTTCCGGCGGCCTAAAACTCCACGTTGCCCGGCGTCCGGGGGAAGGGGATCACGTCGCGGATGTTGGTCATGCCGGTGATGAACTGGAGCAGCCGTTCCAGGCCGAGGCCGAAGCCGCTGTGCGGGACCGTGCCGTAGCGGCGCAGGTCGAGGTACCACCAGTAGTTGTCGGGGTCGATTCCCTGCTCCCTCATGCGTGTTGCGAGCACGTCGAGCCGCTCTTCGCGCTGGCTGCCGCCGATGATCTCGCCGACCGTCGGCACCAGCACGTCCATCGCCCGGACCGTCCGGCCGTCGTCGCCGAGGCGCATGTAAAATGGCTTGATCGCACTGGGGTAGTCGTGCACGATCACCGGGCACTGGAAGTGATGTTCGGTGAGGTATCGTTCGTGCTCCGACTGCAAGTCGGCGCCCCACTCGATGGGGAATTCGAACTGCTGGCCCGAGGCCTGGAGACTCTCGACCGCTTCGGTGTAGGACAGCCGGACGAAGCCGTTGTCGATGATGTGCCGCAGCGTCTTGATCACCGTCTTGTCGATGTGTTTCCTGAAGAACTCCATATCCTCGTGGAGGTGCTCCAGCACGTCGGCGACGATCCGCCGGAGCAGTTGCTCGGCAAGGTCCATGCCGCCTTCGAGGTCGCAGAAGGCCACCTCGGGCTCGACCATCCAGAACTCGGCCAGGTGGCGGGCGGTGTTCGAGTTTTCCGCGCGAAACGTCGGGCCGAACGTGTACGCCTTGCCCAACCCGCACGCGAAGATTTCCGCTTCAAGCTGCCCGCTGACCGTCAGAAACGACGGCTGGTCGAAAAAGTCCTGGGCGAAGTCGACCGCGGCGGCCTGCTTCGGCACGTTGTCCAACGTGAGCGTGGTGACCTGAAACATCTCGCCGGCGCCTTCGCAGTCGCTGGCGGTGATCACCGGCGTGTTTACATAGAGGAAGCCTCGTTCCTGGAAGAACTGATGGATCGAGTTGCACACGCAGTTTCGCACCCGGGCGATGGCCCCGAAGGTGTTGGTGCGCGTTCGCAGATGGGCAATGGTCCGCAGGAACTCGAACGAATGCCGTTTTTTTTGCAGCGGATAGGTCTTCACGTCGGCCGTGCCGTGGAGCGTGAGCTTCGTGGCCTGCACCTCGGTGGCCTGGCCCTTGCCCGGCGAGGCTTTGATCAGCCCCTCGACACTGACGCTGCAACCGGCCGCAAGACACTTGACGTCCGACGCGTAGTTCGGCAGGTCAGCGTCGGCGATGATCTGGATGTTGCCGAAGCAGGAGCCGTCGTTCAGTTCGATGAAGCTGAAGCCCGCCTTCGAGTCGCGGCGCGTGCGGACCCAGCCTTGCAGCAGGACCTCGCGGCCGACGGCGTCGGGGCTACGAGATTCGGCGACGGTGGTTTTCTTGGACATAGCGTGGATCTGCTAGAGCGGGATTCACTCGGGTCAATTCCTCTCGAGGTTCGGTTGGCCGACAGTCGGGGCGGCCGACTCCTCGACCACCGGCAGGCCAAAGAACTTGCGAACGTTGATGTCTTAGATAACCCGGCGGTTGATCTGAATGGCCGAGCCGATCAGGGAGACGAACAACGCAACAACAAGGACGACGTTGAACAACTCGCGCCGGGGCCACTTCATCATGCCGTCGCCGAGATAGCTTTCCTTGTTGTTAAGCAGATAGAAAATCAGGTAGGCGATCGGCAGCATGGCGAAGCAGACGGCCGAGGCGACCACCGGGAACCAGAACGGCAGCTTCGTCACCACGCCGAGGATGCCGATCGTCGGCGCCAGGGCGAAGATGCGGAATCGCGTCTTGGTGTAATCCAGGTGGAACATCTCACAGAGCGTGAAGCCGCAGACGACCATGTGGGTAGAAATGGCGCTGCACGTCATGGCGACAAGGCCGAGGTCGAAGATGATCCGGCCGGCGTGCTCGCCGAGGATGCCGGTGAGCGACGCGGCGGCGGCCACCGGCTTGAGCCCCTCGCGAAGCACTTCTTCGCCCGTGTAGACGCCCGTAACGGTCATGGCAATTATCACCAGCGAGGTCACCAGGGTGAACGGCAAGAACATCGACATGCCGAGATCCCATCGGGCGAGTGTTTTGTGCTGCTTACCCCAGCCTTTGGCCAGCAGCGAGTAGGGGTAGAGGAAGGTCATGTTGATGCCCACGGCCGCGCCGAGCATGCCGAGCACCAGTGTGACGTGCTTGGGGTTCGTGTATTCGGGGATCCCGTACCAGCCGATGAACCCTTTGCCCAGTTCGGTCCAGTTGATCTTCGGGAAGCTGCTCACCACGACCATGGCGAACATGAGGATGATCAAGGCGATGACCGTCCGCAGGAACCATTCGTAGAGCTTGATTCCCTTGGTGCTGCTGCCGTAGCCGAAGACGACGAAAATGTTGACGGACAGAATTACCGCCCCGACCAGCCATCCGAACCCAATGCCGCTCCACGTGAAGAAGCTGGTCTTGGTGGCTTTGGGTTGCCCGTTGGGCAGATCTCCATCTTCTTTAACCTGCTGCTGAGCCTGTTTCCACACTTCTTTCGAGACGCCGGTCGTGATCTTGGCATCCGCGGGCAGTTCATGGCGGACCAGGGCGACGTCCTCGTCCTTCCTTTGGGTGAGATAGGTCCCGTCGCGCTGTTGGATGAAGCTCACTTCGGTGGTAATGGCGGCCATCTCACCCAGGTCGCGCGTGGCCCCGGCGGCCAGGCCGTATTGCGGGAAGTGCCAGATGATCGACGACATGATAGTACCCAACGCCCAGAGAAGGATGAGCGTTTTGCTCATCTCGCGGCCGAAGGCCTTGTAGGGCCGCTCGCCGGTGCTGAGCACGATGTTGCCCAGCGCCGCGAGCATCATCACGCCGAGGAACATCGCCACCGGCTGGACCCACAGGAGCTTGTACCCGAACGACGCACCGGCGATGACCGACGCGGTGGCGCTGCCGGCGCCCAGGGTCATGGCGCTTTGCAGCAACCCGGGGCCGGTCCGCTTGATGTAGCCCCCGGCCCTTGCCGGAAACGGCTTCCCTGCAAGGGCCTGGAGGTCGGCGATCTCCTGTTGCAGCTTTGCCGGGTCCCACTTGGCGGCCATCGGCAGGCCCTTGTCGTGCTCCGCCATCGCTTCGCTCCTC
>JAUWWA010000352.1 GCA_030617125.1 Pirellulales bacterium
AACCGAAAAGCGCGGCCGCTCCCAGTAGAAGTCGTGGTGATGCGCAATCGTGGGAATCTGCGTCTCGGCGATCAGGTGGGTCAACGCCACGCCCAAGGGGATGTGCATCGGGATCGACAGCGCGTTCTCCACCAGCAAAATGTCGATGCCGAAGTTCTCGATGAAATCGTACAGCGTACCCTTCAGGTGGTCGGCGACACCGAGGATCCGCCGGGTCAACTCCGGCGAGCGTCCCCGCGTGCCGAACGCCCGCTCGTTGATCCACACGTTGTCCCGGTCGTAAAAATACGCCTCCGGCACCCGCATGCTGATCGCCGGATCCCGGTCGAGCTTGCCGGCGTACCAATAACTGACGTGCCGATGGTCCCAGAGAATCTTCGCCCACTTGGCACTCTCCAGCGAGACGCCGTCGGCACCGGAGAACCGGGTGGATACGAATCCGATGTTCTGGTCAATCTGCTTACGCACCAGTGGGTCCCTTACAAGTAGGCTGCCGATGAGCAAGCCCCTTCCAAGAAAATCGGCTATTCATGCTGAGTGCTAGATAATTATAGTGTCTGGAAGCTGAGAAAGGTCGGTGACGACCAAATCCGGCGAAATTCCGTCGACCTGCGGGCACTCCGCCCGATGCCGCAAGCTGCGGGCGTCGCCGGCAAACAGGGCCGTGCAGAAACCCACTTGCCTGGCTGGAAACACGTCGTTGAGCATGTCGTTGCCCACGTACAGCGCCTCGGCCGCGGCGATACCGCGCCGGCGGAGTGTTCGGGCGGCGGCCTCGAACAGCACCGTGCCCGGTTTCGCCTGACCGTGTCGGCACGAGTAGAACTGCAAATCTCTCTGGAATCCCCACACTTCGGGCGGTCCGTCGAGCAGGGCCTCGAATAGCTCAACCACGTAGAATTGGGCGTTGCTGATGATTCCCAACAGAAACCCCCGCCCGAGCAAGTGGTCGAGGCAATCTCGGACCCCGGGCATCGGCCAGCAGGGGTTTGCCCGGGCCTCGTACTCAACGGCCAGCCGCCGCGGGTCGACCGCCCGGGCGTCCGAGGGCCCAATCACACCACGTCGGGCAAGCTCCCGCAGGACCTGCCGCCACACGGCGACGATATCGACCTCCGGGAACTCGATCCCGGCCTCGCGCGACTCGCCATGCGAGGCCGCGATGCGCTCGGCGAGCAACTCGACACCTTGGCCCGTGGGACCCGTCACGGCAATACCCAGCGCCTCGAGCGCCCCGACCAGTGCCGACTCGCAGGCCGCTTCTTTCGTGGTTCCCATGTCGCCGCTGGCGCTGATAAACAGTGTACCGTAGACGTCGAACAATACGGCGCGAATGCCCGGCAACTTGCTCAGCAGCGGCGTCTCGCCCGTTGGGATCGGCTCCAAAGGCTCAGACTGTCGGCGGAATATGTTCGAGAGAGCTTCCGGCATCTGGAGCACACCTCCAACATACCCCAATCCTTCGTCTCAAGCTTCACCCAGTACCCACAACTGCCGCGCCGAGGCGGACAACTCGATTCGACATCGCTGAGCCCCCTCTCCAAAACACAGATACGTGAGCGAAAAATCGAACTGCCCGGCAGTGTAGCGAAGCGCCCGTGGGTCGTCAATCCGCCGCCTTTTGGGGGGTGCGCCAAACGCACTTGACGCGTTTGACAGGTACGACTATACACTGGCGCCCGTTCGGATAACGCAAACGACTGACCGTCCGCCAGACCAGCATGATGTTCGAAAGAGAAGTCAACCCGCAAAGAGTTACTCAAGCCGAGATCGCGGTGATCATCCCTTCCTACAAGGAAGCGGACTCCATCGCCTATCCCACCAGAGTCGTCGCACAGGGGCTCGAAAAGTACTTCCCGGACAAGCCAAGCGTTATCATCAACGCCGATAACGCGTCGCCGGACGGAACCGAGGAAGTCTTTCTCGCCACCGAAACCGGCGTGCCGAAAATCTACGTCACCACGCCCGAAAACACACCGGGCAAAGGCTGGAACTTCGCAAATGCCTTTCGTAAGGTCTATGCGCTCGGCGGCCGGGCGATCGTCTGCGTCGACGCCGATCTGCTCTCGATCACGCCCGAGTGGATCAAGTACATGGCCGACCCCGTCCTGGAAGAGGGATTCGACTATCTCACGCCGCTGTACTCGCGGCACAAGTACGACGGCACGATTACCAACAACATCTGCTACCCGTTGATCTACGGGATCTTCGGTCGCGACATTCGCCAACCGATCGGCGGCGATTTCGCGCTTTCCGCCCGGCTTGCCCGGCACATCGTCTCCGTCCCCTGGCACCGCACGACGCACCAGTACGGCGTGGACATTTTCATGACGATGCAGGCGCTGTTGGGCGACTACAAAATCGCCCAGGTCGGCCTGGGCTCGAAGGTCCACAAACCGAGCGCTCCGAAGCTCGGGCCGATGTTCGTCCAGGTGGTCAGCACGGCGTTGATGACGGTTGCCGGCAGCTTCCAGAGGTGGAAATCGCTAACCTCGGTCGCCGAGACCCCGGTTTTCGGGCTCAAAGAGCTAGTCCCGGCTCAGGACCTCGACGTCGACCGCGACATGATTCGCCGCAAGGCGGTCGAGGGCTTCGACGCCGCGGTCGATACGCTGCGAGAACACCTCAGCGTCGACGTGATCCGCCGGCTCGAACAGACGTTTGCTCAAAGCGACGGCCCGCGGATCGACACGGACTTCTGGGTCGACGTCCTCTTCGACGTGATCGCGGCCTTCCCCGCGTGCGACGACCCGTCGCGGCTGGTCGAGTCGATGCGCGGGCTGTACTTCGGCCGCGTGTTCAGCTTCATCAGCGACACGTGGGACCTCTCCAGCGCGGAGTGCGAAGCACCGATTCGGCGGCAGGGCGAGCGGGTCTTCCAGCGCCGCGGCGAGTTGATCGAACGCCTGGAGGCCGTCCGGTAGACGCGTGAATTCGTGGATCTGCGCGCGTGTGGAACCGTACCAGCAGGTCCCCGCAACATACCTGTTACCGGCGCGCTTCGCGGACCAGGTGGCCGAGTTCGGGCAGGATAAGCTTTTCGATGGCGAGTTGCACGGCGGCGGGAGAGCCGGGCATGGTGAGCACCACCGTGCGGCCGATGAGGCCCCCGAGTGCCCGGCTGAGCATCGCCGCCGGGCCGATCTGCTCGTAGCTGAGCATCCGCAGCAGTTCGCCGTAGCCCGGCAGGGGCTTGTCGAGAAGTGCGCCGACCGTCTCGAACGTCCGGTCGCGGCTGCCGATGCCCGTCCCGCCGGTAAGCAGCACGGCGTCGATGTCGTCGCGGTCGCGCAGCCGTTCGAGCAGCGAACGGATTGCGTCGGACTCGTCGGGGATGATCTCTCGCACAAGCACGCG
>JAUWWA010000323.1 GCA_030617125.1 Pirellulales bacterium
GGCTCGTACAACTTCGCCTCCTCCGCATCGGGAACCCTCAACGGCCGTACCAGCCGGATGCCCGGGCAATAGACCTCGGTGTTGTACCAGATGCTCCGCGGGATTTGCGGGTCTTGCATCCGCCAATCGGCGTGCGACGGGAACCTTGCGGCGCTGCGAAGCATTTCGGGATCGTCGTCCCAGCACCCGCCCCGGGCTACGCGAGGGTCGCGCGCCGTCGGCACGGCCAGCGGCCGCCGGGCCGTCTTGCCGGCGAACTGCTCGTAGTAGTCGGCGACGTACGCGTCGAGGACCCATTCACACGCATTGCCGTGCATGTCGTACAGGCCCCAAGGATTCGGCTTCTTCTGCCCGACCTTATGGTACGAGTCGTCGTTGTTCTCGAAGTACCAGGCGTACTCGCCGAGTTTCTCCGGGTCGTCGCCGAAACTGTACGCGGTCGTGGTCCCGGCGCGGCAGGCGTATTCCCACTCGGCCTCGGTCGGCAGGCGGTAGTAACGCCCGGTCTTCGCCGAAAGCCACTTGCAATACACGCGGGCGGCAAGCTGGCTCATGCAGATCGCCGGATAGCCGTCGCGGCCCATGCCGAACGTCATGTCGCTGTACGGGTTGGTCGGCCGCGAGATGGCGTCGACGAGCATCTCGCGGGCGGTCGGCTTGGTGTCTTCACGTTTGTGTCTCAAGTTGCGGCGCTGCTTGTCGATGCCCAAGCCGTACAGTTCGTACTCGTCCCACGTCACTTCGTGCTTGCCCATCCAAAACGGCTCGATGACGACCTCGTGCCGGGGCCCTTCGTCGCTGACGCGGTTGCCGTTGTTATCCTTGATTTCGTCGCCTTTGTCGTCTCTCAGCCAGCGGCCTTCCTCGCTCTTTGGGCTGCCCATCGCGAACGTGCCGCCGGGGATCGGCGCCATGTCGAACTTCGCGTCGGTCCCGGGGATCACCTCCGTGTACGCCTTCATCTCCGACTCGGTCTCGGCCCTTGCATGGGGAACCTCGATCGGCTCCGGAAGCCACGCGACGGTGACCACGGCCGTCGGATCGAACTTCTCCTCCGCCGTGCTTCCGGCGGGCTGCTCTTCGGCGGGTTTCTGTTCATCGGGTTTCACTTCGGCGGGCTGCTCCTCGGCGGGTTTCTGTTCATCGGGTTTCACTTCGGCGGGCTGCTCCTCGGCGGGCGCCGGCTTGGCGGGCGCCTCCGAAGCGGCGGGTTTCTCTTGCGGCGCGGCCGTGGTCGGGGCTTCGTCGGAAGCTTCCGCCGGCGCGGCCGTTTGCACAGCCGGTTGCTCGACACGCCGCGCCGTGCAAGCGGCGATCCCGGCAATCAGCAAGGCGAAGATAAACACGGAACCGACTTGCACAACACGCCGTCGGCAAAGTACGCTGGTCATAGATGGGATCCTTTCAACTCGTGGAGCAACCAAACAGGATTTCGCAACTTCGGGAAAACCAAACCGGCGAGCCCCGGCGTCCACGCCGGGGATTTCCGCCTTCGGAGGGACCTGCCCACATGGGAAGGCTACTGGCTGCGTGGATGTTGGGCGTGGCGGTCTGGGCCGCTGGGCCCGGCGAACGGGAGCTGCACCGCTTCCAATTCGCGCGCACGGAAATGGCCGTGCCGGTCAAGATCGTATTGTATGCTCCCGACGCCGCAACCGCAACCAAGGCGGCCGACGCGGCCTTCGCCAGAATGCGCCACCTCAACTCCATCCTCAGCGATTACGATCCGCAAAGCGAATTGCGGCGGCTCGGCACCAACGCTGCCGGGGGGCGGGCCGTCCCGGTCAGCCGCGACCTGTGGCGGGTGCTCAGCCACGCCCAGACGCTCGCAAAGCGAGCCGACGGGGCGTTCGACGTGACCGTCGGGCCCATCGTGCGACTGTGGCGCAGGGCCAGACGCCGCGGCATGTTGCCGTCGCCGCAGCGGCTCGAGTCCGCTCGGGCATTGGTCGGATATCGGCTCATTCGGCTCGACGCCGAGCACCAAACCGTCGAACTGCTCAAGGACGGCATGCGGCTCGACCTCGGCGGAATCGCCAAGGGATACGCCGCGGACGAGACGCTTCGGGTACTCAAAAAATTCGGCGTCGACCGAGCGCTGATCGACGCCGGTGGCGACATCGTGCTCGGCGATCCCCCGCCCGGTGTGCCCGGATGGCGAATCGGTATCGCCGACGCGCCGCAAAAGATGGCGGACAAAGAGGGTAACCGGCGAGTGCTGCTTTTGGCCAACTGCGCGGTCGCCACCTCGGGCGACACCTGGCAATTCGTCGAGATCGCCGGCCGCCGTTACTCGCACATCGTCGACCCGCGGACCGGCGTCGGCCTGACCGATCACGGCAGCGTGACGGTCGTCGCCCGCCGTGGCGTCACCGCCGACGGCCTCGCATCGGCCGTGAGTGTTCTGGGCCCGGATGGCGGGCTGAAACTCATCGAGGCCACGCCCCATGCCGCGGCGCTCGTCGTGCGCGCCCCGCACGGCAAGATCGAGACGTACGAGTCGAGTCGCTGGAAAGGTTTGCCGAACGTCTCTTCGCGCAGCGGAATCAATGATACCGTTCCAGGGCGTGATCCTCGATGAGAGCGTCAAGAAAGCCAAAGCGGGCGAGTCAACCGTAGGGTGGGTGCTTGCACCCACGCGAATGAACTGGGAGAATCCGTGGTCGTTTGGACTGGACGCGGATGGGCCGGAAACGAATGAAACGGAAACGTCAGAAAACGCGCCGACCAGGAAAAGAAACCCCGTCATCTCAAGGGATGAAGACTTCCCGGCCGGACAACGCGGACAGACCGGATAGTCACAACCGCATAACGGTCCTGGCCGTCTGCCTCTTCATCGTTGTCGTTACACTCGCGGTCTTCGGCCAAACAGTCAACCATGACTTCGTCAACTACGATGATGACAAATATGTGTATGAGAATCCTCACGTCACCGGCGGGCTGACGGGCCAGGCGATCGCCTGGGCCTTCACCAGAAACCATGCAAGCAATTGGCATCCGTTGACGTGGATGTCGCACATGCTCGATTGCCAGGTCTACGATCTTCGGCCTGGGGGGCACCACCTGACCAGCGTGGTGCTTCACGCCACGACGGCGGTGCTGCTGCTGTTAGTGCTGCTTCGCATGACCGGGGCCCTGTGGCCCAGCGCGTTCGTGGCGGTGGTGTTCGCCATCCATCCCCTGCGGGTGGAGTCGGTCGCGTGGGTGGCCGAACGCAAAGACGTGCTCAGCGGGCTGTTCTTCGTGCTGACGCTCGGCGCGTACGCGCGCTACGTCAAACGTCCGTCGCTGGGCCGGTACTCGATGGTGGCTGTGGCGTTTGCCCTGGGCCTGATGGCCAAGCCGATGCTGGTGACCCTTCCCTTCGTGCTGCTGTTGTTGGACTACTGGCCGCTGAAGCGGTACGATCCCTTTGCCGTGCGGCGGCGACACCCGGGGACGGGCAAGGCGAAGGGCGGTTTTCCATCGATTTCTCGCCTGGTGCTCGAGAAGCTCCCGTTGTTCGCTCTGGCGGCGGCCTCATGTGTCGCGACGGTTTGGGCTCAGCAATCGGCCATGATCTCTAGTGAGA
>JAUWWA010000061.1 GCA_030617125.1 Pirellulales bacterium
GAGCTGCGCAGCGGCGTGCTCCAGATGGTCAAGGTGTACATTGCGGCGAAGCGGGTGATTTCGGTCGGCGATAAGATGGCCGGCCGCCACGGAAACAAGGGCGTCATCGCCAAAATCCTCCCCAAGGAGGATATGCCCTACCTGGCCGACGGAACACCCATGCAAATCCTCCTGAACCCTTTGGGGGTCCCCAGCCGAATGAACGTCGGGCAGATCCTCGAGACGCACCTCGGCTGGGCCGGAGCTGCGATGGGATTCCAGGCCATCACGCCGGTCTTCGACGGTGCGACCGAGAAAGATATCCGGGCGTGCCTGAAAGAGGCGGGGTTGCCCAACTCCGGCAAAACACAACTCTACGACGGCCGGACCGGTATGCCGTTCGAGCAGCTCACTACGGTGGGCCACCTCTACATGATGAAACTCCACCACCTGGTGGACGACAAGGTCCACGCCCGCTCCACGGGACCTTACTCCCTGATTACACAGCAGCCGTTGGGTGGAAAAGCGCGATTCGGCGGGCAGCGGTTCGGCGAGATGGAAGTATGGGCACTGGAGGCCTACGGCGCCGCCTACATCCTTCAGGAACTACTCACCGTAAAGAGCGACGATGTCGAGGGGCGCACCAAGATCTACGAATCCATGGTCAAGGGGGAAAACACGCTCGAGGCCGGCACGCCGGCCAGCTTCGACGTGTTGACCAACGAAATCCGCGGGCTCGGACTGAATATGCAACTGGAAAAGGCCCGGGTGTAGGGGTTAGGGATTTGGGGATTTGGGGATTTAGGGATTGGGGGTTGGAAATGGGGGGTTGACGGATCACGGCCGCTTGCGGCTTCGCAACACCTGACACTTGATACCTGATAGCTGATACCCGAAAAACAAACCGGAAGGAGTACCTGCCGTGAGTATCGGTGAAAGCACATACGACCGGATCAACGACTACGCGTCGGTGAAGATCAGCCTGGCGCGGCCTCACGACATCCGCAGTTGGTCGTTCGGCGAAGTGAAGAAGCCGGAGACGATCAACTACCGCACGTACCGCCCGGAGAAGGACGGCCTGTTCTGCGAGCGGATCTTCGGTCCGGAAAAGGACTGGGAGTGCTCCTGCGGCAAGTACCGCGGGATGAAGTACAAAGGGATGATCTGCGACCGCTGCGGTGTGAAAATCACGCACAGCCGCGTGCGCCGCAAGCGGATGGGGCACATCGAATTGGCCGCGCCGGTCGTGCACATCTGGTTCTTCAAGGCCATGCCCAGCAGGCTCGGCGCCCTGCTGAGCATGAAGACCACGAGCCTCGAGAAGGTAGTCTACTTTCAGGACTACGTGGTCACTAACCCAGGCGACACGCCGCTGAAACCCCAGCAACTGCTCACTGAGGAGGAGTATCGGACCGCCAGCGCCCAGTACCCCGACGCTGCTTTCGAGGCCGACATGGGCGCCGAGGCCATCCGCAAACTCCTGATCGGCCTCGACCTGGTGCAACTCTCCAGCGAGTTGCGTGTCGATCTGGCCGAGACGGGATCGAAGCAGAAGCGCAAAGACCTGACCAACCGGCTGAAGGTCGTCGAGTCGATTCGCGACAGCGACAACCGGCCCGAGTGGATGGTGCTCGACGTCATCCCGGTCATCCCCCCCGACCTGCGGCCCCTGGTGCTGCTCGACTCGGGCAACTTCGCCACCAGCGACTTGAACGACCTCTACCGGCGGATCATCAACCGAAACAACCGGCTGAAGAAACTGGTCGACCTGAACGCGCCGGGTGTAATCATCCGCAACGAGAAGCGGATGCTGCAGCAGTCGGTCGACGCGCTGTTCGACAACAACCGGTGCAAGCGGCCCGTGCTCGGCTCGAGCAACCGGCCGCTGAAATCGCTGACCGACATGATCAAGGGCAAGCAGGGGCGCTTTCGCGAGAACCTACTGGGCAAACGCGTCGACTATTCCGCCCGAAGCGTGATCGTCGTCGGCCCCACCTTGCGGCTGCACCAGACGGGGTTACCGAAAAAGATCGCGCTCGAACTCTACCAGCCATTCATCATCCGGCGGTTGAAGGAGTTGGGCCATGCCGACACGATCAAGAGCGCCAAGAAAATGCTCGAACGCAAGGACGAGGAAGTCTGGGATATCCTCGAAAAGGTGATTCAGAACCATCCGGTGCTGTTGAACCGCGCTCCCACGTTGCATCGCATGGGAATCCAGGCGTTCGAGCCACAACTGATCGAGGGCAACGCGATCAAGTTGCACCCGCTGGTCTGCAAGGGATTCAACGCCGACTTCGATGGCGACCAGATGGCGGTCCACCTGCCGCTATCGATTGAAGCCCAGGTAGAAGCGCACACGCTGTTGATGTCGACCAACAACATCTTCAGCCCTGCCAACGGCGCCCCGATTATCAGTCCCTCGCAAGACGTGGTAATGGGTTGCTACTACATGACTTGCATGCTGCCGGACTCCAAGGGAGGGGGCATGACGTTCGCTTCGACCGATGAAGTCCAACTGGCCTACTCGCTCGGTGTGGTGGACACACATGCGTCGATCAAGGTCAAGCTGCCGCCGGAGCGGCAAGTCAAGGGCAACGAGCAACTTAAACGCGGCGAACTCATCGAAACCACCGTCGGGCGCGTGGGCTTCAACGCCATGCTCCCGGAAGGCATGCCGTACTACAACACCCCGCTGCGTTCCGGCGACCTGGCCACGGTAATCTCCGACTGCTACGAGCTTCTGGGACGGCGCAGCACAATCGACCTGTTGGACTCGATGAACCAACTCGGGTTCCACGAGAGCACGCTTAGCGGCTTGTCATTCGCCACCGACGACCTGATCACCCCGCCGAGCAAAACCAAGATCATCGCCAGCGCGGAAAAATCGGTGCTGCGAATCATGAAGCTGTACCAGCGCGGCATCATCACCGAGGGCGAGCGCTACAACCAGGTACTCGATGCCTGGACCCACGCCCGAGAACAAATCACTACCGAAATGATGCGCGAACTGGAAAGTGACCGCCGATTCCCCGGCTACGTCAACCCGATCTTCCTGATGGCTCACTCCGGCGCCCGAGGCGGTGTTGAGCAAATCCGTCAGTTGGCCGGAATGCGCGGTCTGATGGCCAAGCCGTCGGGCAAGATCATCGAGACGCCCATTAAGGCGAACTTCCGCGAGGGCCTCAGTGTCTTGGAATACTTCAGTTCCACCCATGGCGCCCGAAAGGGTCTGGCCGATACCGCCTTGAAGACGGCCGACTCGGGATACCTCACCCGAAAACTCGCCGACGTCGCACAAAATGTCGTCGTCACCATGCACGACTGCGGCACCACGCAGGGGATCACCAAGGGCGTGATCTACCGCGGCGAAAAGGTCGAGGTCAGTCTGGCCGACTCGATCCGGGGTCGCGTCAGCCGCGCGAATATCGTCAACCCTGTCACCGACCAGGTCATCGTCCGCGAAAACGAGTTGATCACGGCCGATATCGCCCGACGCATCGAAGAAATGGGACTGGAAAAAATCCAGGTCCGTAGTCCCATGACCTGCGACTCACCGTTGGGGGTCTGCGCGCTGTGCTACGGCATGGACCTCTCGACCGGCAGCCTTGTCGAACAGGGCATGGCCGTGGGAATCATCGGCGCGCAGAGCATCGGCGAGCCGGGAACCCAGTTGACGATGCGGACCTTCCACATCGGCGGCACAGCGGCCCGCGCGGTCGAGGAAAGTGAAATCAAAGCCAAAAAAGCCGGCACCGTTCAGTTCACGCGCATGAAAGTCGTCAGAAACGACCAAGGCCAGCAGGTCGTGCTAACCAGAAACGGCGAGATCCTCTTGTTGGATCCCAAGGGCCGTGAGTTGGAGAAAAGCGAAATCCCCGCCGGTGCGAACTTGCTGGTCGAAGAGAATCAAGAAGTCGAGGCCGGGACCGTGCTCTGCCAGTGGGACCCCCACAGCATCCCCATTCTCGTCGAGGTCGACGGAAAGGTCCGTTACGAGGACGTCATCGAAGGCGAAACCATGCGAACTGAAAAGGACCCCAGCGGCCACGTCCGGCAACTCGTCATGGAACACAAGGGCGATCTGCACCCACAAATCGTCCTGGAAGACCCCAGCGGAAAGATCCTCGATTTCTACTACCTGCCCGAAAGGGCTCACATCGAGGCCGAGGAAGGAAAACAGGTCTCCGCCGGCACGCTGCTGGCGAAGACGCCGCGCGAAGCCTCCGGCACGCAAGACATCACGGGCGGGTTGCCTCGGGTGACCGAAATCTTCGAGGCCCGAAAACCCAAGGAGCCCGCCGTTATCGCCGAAATCGACGGCATCGTTGAACTCCTCGGCGAGAAACGTCGCGGAAAGCGAACGATCATCGTCCGAAGCGAAACCGGTATCGAACGCGAACACCTCGTCTCCCACGGAAAACACCTCCGCGTGCATGCCGGAACGTTCGTCCGGGCGGGCGAAGCACTGGTCGACGGGCCGCTCGTGCCTCACGATATCTTACGCATCTCCGGCGAGGAGGCCGTGCAGCAGTACCTCACTCGCGAAATCCAAAACGTCTATCGAAGCCAGCGCGTCGACATCAACGACAAGCACATCGAGATCATCGTCTCACAAATGCTCCGCAAGGTCACCGTGCAGACCATCGGCGACACCGGGTTGCTGCCCGGGGTGGTCATGGATAAGTTCGAGTTCCGTGCGACCAACGACGAACTCGCCAGTTGCCTGAAGATTACTGAAAAGGGCGACAGCGATTTCGAGGAAGGCGCGATTGTGCCGATCGACGTGCTCGAACAAGCCAACACCCAAATCGAAGCCCTTGGCGGCGAGCCGGCCAAGGGGACAAAGCCCAAGCCGGCTACGGCTACCACCCAATTGCTGGGACTCACCAAGGCCGCCGTCCAAAGCTCCAGCTTCATCTCCGCCGCCAGCTTCCAGGAAACCACCAAAGTGCTCACCGAGGCCGCGTTGGCCGGCAAGGTCGACCATTTGGTCGGGCTGAAGGAAAACGTCATCCTCGGCCACCTCGTGCCCGCCGGAACCGGATTCCGAACCTACCAAGACAGTGAAGTCCGCATCCGGCCACAGGCGCTCGAAGACCTGAAGTTGGAAAAGGAAAGCATCCTTTCGCGCCACTTCCCGCTGCTCGACGGACCCGAGCAGGAACAACCCGCGCTGCCCGCCCTGAGCGACGGTGAAGAACAGGGCCATGCCGAGGTCGCGCATGTGGTCTCGGCCGAGCCGACGACGGCCGTAAACCTCGACGAACTAGTCGGTGATCCCGGAAAAACCCCAGCCGAGGAGGAATAGACCGAGGGCAAATGCGCTCCCGGCACTCGCCTGGCTATTGACAACGGATGAAAACGATGTCAACATTTAAAGTTTCGGTCGTCGGAAACGGCACTCACCCAATCCGAGATAATCGATGCCCACGATCAACCAACTGGTTCGCAAGAAACGCAAAAAGCCGCGTAAGTTCAGCAAGACGCCGGTGCTGGACCGCTGCCCCCAGAAGCGGGGGGTATGCCTCCAGGTCAAGACGATGACGCCCAAGAAGCCAAACTCGGCTTTGCGGAAAATCACCCGTGTAAGGCTCTCCAACGGCAAAGAGGTCACCGTCTACATCCCCGGCGAGGGCCACACGCTGCAAGAACACTCGATCGTGCTAGTCCGTGGCGGCCGTGTACGCGATGTGCCCGGCGTGCGATATCAAGTCATCCGCGGGGTCATGGATACGCTGGGCGTCGAGGACCGCAAACAATCTCGAAGCCGCTACGGGGCGAAGAAGGCATAACCATGGGTCGAATCACCGCCAGCAAGAAGCAACTCGTCGGCGATCCCATGCATGGGTCGATTCTGGCGAGCAAGTTCATCAACTGTCTGATGTGGGACGGCAAGAAAAGCACCGCGCAGCGGGTCTTCTATGACGCCTTGAGAATCATCTCAGAGAAAGTCAAGGACGACGAGCCGATCGAGGTATTCACTCAGGCCGTCGAAAACGTCAAGCCGAACATCGAGGTTCGCTCGAAGCGGGTCGGCGGCGCTTCCTACCAGGTACCGATGCAAGTGAACAAGACGCGGCAACAGTCGCTGGCGATCCGCTGGATCCTGCTGGCCGTCCGGGAGAAGAAGGGCCGCGCGACGCACCAGAAACTGGCCAAGGAATTATTGGATGCTTACAATCGCGAAGGGGCCGCCATGACGCGGCGGGAAAACGTCCACCGAATGGCCGAGGCCAACAAGGCCTTCGCCCACTTCGCCTGGTAATCGAAATCATCCTGGTTCGCCGCGCCGGTCCCCCCCTTGCCGGTGCGGCGTTCTCATGCGCAAAAGGGGCCATCAGCTTTCAGGTGTCCGCTGTCAGCTCCGAGCTTGGAAGTCACCTGATACCTAGCATCCGATACCTGACACCCGATACCCGACACCTGAAAGCTGATAGCTGACACCTGATAGCTGATAACTCTCATGCCCGACGACCTGACCAGCCTCCGCAACATCGGCATCATTGCTCACATCGACGCCGGGAAGACCACCGTCACCGAGCGGATGTTGTTCTATTGCGGCTATAGCCATCGCGTCGGCGAAGTGGACAAGGGAACCACGCACACCGACTTCGATCCCGAGGAGCAGCAGCGCGGCATCACGATCCTCTCGGCCTGCGTGACGTTTTCCTGGAAGGACGTTCGCATCAACCTGATCGACACACCCGGCCACGTCGATTTCACCGCCGAGGTGGAGCGGAGTCTTCGCGTGCTCGACGGCGGCGTGGTGGTCTTCAGTGCCCGGGAAGGCGTCGAGGCCCAGAGCGAAACCGTTTGGCGCCAGGCCGACAAGTACCATGTGCCGCGGCTGGCGTTCATTAACAAGATGGACCGCGAAGGGGCCGACTTCCACGAAACGCTCGAAGAGATCCGCACACGGCTCGACTGCAAGCCGATCCCCTTGGTCCTGCCGGTTGGCGCCGGACCGCCGCATCTGGAGGGCGCTTTCCGTGGATTGATCGATCTGGTCGCCATGAAGATGCTCACCTTCACGCCGGATAGCCAAGGCGCCGAAGTCCTCGTCAACGCGGTCCCCGACGAGCTGCGCGACGACGCCGAAACATGGCGGGCGAAACTGCTCGATCAGCTTTCGCTACAAAGCGACGAGTTGACCGAGTTGCTGCTGGCCGAGGAGCCGATACCGCCGGAGTTGATCCACCGCGTGCTTCGCGAGGCGACGTTGCGATACGAGATCGTGCCGGTGTTGTGCGGTTCCGCGTTGGATGGAATCGGGGTCCAACCGCTGCTGGACGCCGTGGCCGCGTACTTGCCCAGCCCGCTTGACATGCCGCCGGTCGAAGGCATCGATCCCAAAGCCAAGCAGAAAGACGCCAAGACGACGCGAAGCCCCGACCCCCACGAGCCGTTTTCCGGGCTGGTCTTCAAGATCCAGCCCGACCGGCATGGCGATTTGCACTACGTGCGCGTTTACTCGGGCGAGTTAAAGGCCAACAGCCGCGTCTATAATCCCGGCAAGGACAAGAAAGAAAACGTCCCGCAACTCTGGCGGCTCCAATGCGATCGCCGCGAGCAAATCGAGCGGGTTTCCGCCGGCGAGATCGTCGGCGTGATCGGTCTGCGACACTCGGTGACCGGCGATACGCTTTGTGACGCGAAGAACCCGATCATCCTCGAATCGATCACCTTTCCCGAAACCGTCATTTCCATGGCCATCGAGCCGGAAACTTCCATCGAGCGACGCAAACTGGCCGACGTGCTCGAAATGATGAAACGCCAGGACCCCACCTTCCTCGCCCGCGAAAACGAGGAAACCGGCCAAACGCTCATCAGCGGCATGGGCGAGTTGCACCTGGAAGTCATCAAGCACCGGCTGCTGCGCGATTACAACCTCGACGTGAAGGTGCACCATCCCCGCGTGAGCTACCGCGAAACCGTCGAGAAAGCAGTCGAAGTGACCGGCGAATGCCGCCGGACGATGGCCGGGCGACAACTGCTCGCCAAGGTTGCCATCCGC
>JAUWWA010000450.1 GCA_030617125.1 Pirellulales bacterium
ACGAGCGCAGCAGCGTCAAAACACCACCGATACCTTGCACGTCGCTCGGACTCGAAAGGCGGCATAACCCCCAGTAATGATGCTACAGACTCCTTTTTGTGGATAAGTGACAATTTTCAAATCTTGGCATCAGAATTGAAACGCAACGAGGTGGAAGACTGATATTGGTGAAAACATCGCGGGGAGTTCGATTGGCTGCTTGCATCTGCCTTTTGGCAATGGCTCTCTGTACGGAGTCCACCGTATGGGCGGAACCGCGCGGCGGCCCTTACCAGGCCACCGGAATCAAGATCGGTGAAGTGACACCCACCTGCGCGATCATCTGGACGCGCCTCACACGGCGCAACGAGCCCTTGCGCGACGGCGTGCCGTTTCCTCGGCGGCCCGCGAGCAAGCCGCAAATTCCCCAAGGGCGAACGATCGACGAGATGGCCTACAGTGCGACAGGATCACCGGGCGAAGTGCGTGTGACGTACTGGCCCGCCGGGAAGCAGGGCACGAAGGTTGCCACCGAGTGGACAGCGGTCGACCCGCAGCGCGACTTCACGCGGCAGTTCGCTATCCACAGGCTACGGCCGGCCACGACCTACCACGTGATCGGCGAGGCCCGCGGGCCCGGCGGCGGCAAGGTGACCTCGCTCGAAGAAGGCAGCTTTCGCACGGCGCCGGCGCCGGAGGCCGACGCCGACGTGCGGTTCGTCGTGACGACCGGCCAGCGGTTCGATACCCGCGACGACCGTGACAACGGCCAGAAGATTTACAGGGCGATGCTGAAGCTCGATCCCGACTTTTTCGTCCACACGGGCGACATCGTCTACTACGACAAGCCCGAGCCGTTCGCCACCAACGCCGAGTTGGCCCGGCTGAAGTGGCAGCGCATGTATTCTTTCCCCAACACCCTCGCCTTCCACAAGCGCGTGGCCAGCTACTTCGAGAAGGACGACCACGACACACTCAAGAACGATTGCTGGCCGGGCCAGACCTACGGCGACTTGACGTGGGAGCAGGGCTTGGGCATCTTCCGTGAGCAGGTGCCGATGGGCGAGAAGACCTATCGGACCTATCGCTGGGGAAAGCACTTGCAGATATGGCTGGTCGAAGGCCGGGACTATCGAAGCCCAAACAAGATGCCCGACGGACCGGAGAAGAGCATTTGGGGCAAGGAGCAAATGAAGTGGTTCCAAACGACGTTCGACGCCTCCGACGCCACGTTCCGCGTGCTGATCACCCCCACACCGATTGTGGGACCGGACAGCCGGCTCAAGAAGGACAACCACGCCAACGCGGTATTCCGCTACGAAGGTCTGCGGATCCGCCGTTTCCTCGGCAACCGCAAGAACACCTTCTCGATCAACGGCGACCGGCACTGGCAGTACGCCTCGCTAGACCCTGAAACCGGCGTCCGGGAGTACAGCACCGGGCCGAGCACCGACGCCCATGCCAAGCGCTCCAGCAGCACTATCGACTCCAAGCATCCAGCCTTGCGGTATTTCAAAATGGGCAAAGGCGGCTTCGTGGAAGTCGAAGTCATCAAGGAAAGCAGCAAGTCGGTCGCCTTTATCCGGCACTACGGTGTCGACGGGCAGGTCTATCGGGAGGACAAGCTCACGGCCGAATAGGACGGTCCCACAGTACGTAGTGCCCCGATGCATCGGGTCGGGTCGGGCGAATCCGATTCGGGACCGCATGAATGCGGTCACTACGAAGCGCGATGAATGCGATCACTACGAAGCGCGACCACCGGTCGCGACTTTAGGCAGAAGGTTGCGGCATCGCGGCGATCAGTTCAGCCACATAGTCGGCGATCCCGGACAGCACCTTCTCACGGGGCTTGTCGCCGGCTTCCGCCACGCGGCGGACGATCGCCGAGCCGACGATCAGTCCGTCGGCCACCGGCGCGAGCATCTTCACGTGCTCCGGGCGGCTGATGCCGAAACCGATGCAGATGGGCAAGGGAGTCTGCTCCCGTAGCCAACCGACATTGTCAACAAGCTCCCGCGGCAACTGCTTCCGCTCGCCGGTGATGCCGGTCACCGACACGTAATAGATGAACCCGGTGGTCCGCTCGGCGATCCGCAGCGCGCGATCCCGCGGCGTGGTCGGCGTGATCAGTTGGATCAAGCTGAAGTCCTCGCGGCGGCAGATCGCAGCCAACGGGCCGGACTCCTCGACGGGCAAATCGGGCACAATCACCCCGGCCACGCCGGCCGCCTTGGCGTCGGCCACGTATCGCTCGACCCCGTGGCGATACACGATCGCATAGCTGACCATGGTCACCAGCGGGCCGCCGAGTTCCGGTGTCAGCCGGCCGACCATCGCGAGGATGTCGGCGAGCTTGATCTTCTCGTTCAAAGCCCGGGTGTAGGAAGCCTGAATCACCGGGCCGTCGGCGATCGGGTCGCTGTAGGGGATTCCCAGTTCGCACATGCTGCCGCCCCGGGCGATCAGCCGGCGGATCGCCTCGGCGGTGAACGGAAGATCGGGATCACCGGCCGTGAGAAACGGCATCAGCGCTTTGCGGCCGGCAGCACGTAGTTGCTCGAACAGCGTGTCGATGGCGGACCTTTCTCACCAACATGGAACATTCCCTGTCCTCGGCAACCTCACCACGGATTCC
>JAUWWA010000345.1 GCA_030617125.1 Pirellulales bacterium
CAGGCGTTGGCATCATCTGTTTCGCCGCCAGTTATTCGGTGGCGTTGGTGTTGGAGATTTCGCGGCTGCTGTTTCGCAGCGGCATCCGAGGGGCGGTGATGTTGGGCTTCGCGGGGGCCGGGTTGGTGGCGCATTCGGCGTTTCTTTACTACGAGGCCCGTGGGGCCGTGAGGGACGGCAACTCACCGCTTTCGAGCGAACAGGACTGGTACCTGCTGGCTGCCTGGGTGCTCGTCGCGGTTTACCTCTACCTGGTTTACTACCACCCGCGTGTTCCCTTCGGGCTGTTCCTGCTTCCCTTGGTGCTCGTGCTGATCGCCGCCGCGACGTGGTATGCCTCGTCGGCGCCATTCGCCCGTGGCCCGGCCTCGAAAGCTTGGGGAATTATCCACGGCGTGTCGATCGTACTGGCGACGGTGTCGGTGTTGCTCGGATTTGCGGCCGGGCTGATGTACCTCGGCCAGGCTCGGCGACTGAAACACAAGCGAACCGCCGGCGCCCGACTGCGGCTGCCAAGCCTGGAATGGCTCCAGCAGACCAACGGCCGGGCGGTGGTCGTTTCGGTGCTGATGCTGGGCACCGGGGTCGTCTCGGGCATGATTCTCAATCTGATCCACGCCCGCGCCAAGGCCGCGCCCGTCGCATGGCACGATCCACTCGTGCTGAGCACGTCATTGATGTTCGCCTGGCTGCTGATCGCCGCGATCGTCGGCGCCGTATACAAGCCGGTCCGGGAAGGCCGCAAGGTCGCTTACCTGACCGTGGTCAGCTTCGTGTTCCTGGTGATCGTGCTTGGCGCCGGGCTGTTCGCCAACACGCGGCATTGGCGAGGGGCAAACGACGAGGGAAGGATGAAGGACGAAGAAGGAAGGGGGCACGTGGAAAAACGAGCGTCCGAAGGTTCAGGGGTCAGGGTTCAGGGGTCGGGGTCAGCGGTCGGGATTCGGGTATTGCGGATCGGGGGGTCGCCACGCACGTTTCGCGGCCGCCGGCGCGGCGGCCAATCGCGTACCGCCCACTGCCTACTGCCCACTGCCCACTGCCTTCTGCCCACTGGCCTATGTCCTCTTCTCCCGGAGATCCCGCATGAAAATGCAGGTTGTCGGCTGTAGCCATCACGGCACATCGATTGCGCTGCGGGAGCGGCTGACGCTCACACCGGAGCAGATTCCCGAAGCGCTGGACCGTTGGCGCCGCGTGTTTCCGAGCGTGGAAGCGGTGCTGCTTTCGACGTGCAATCGCGTGGAGGTCTACGCCGCCACCGAGAACACCGCCGTGCCGACGCGCCGGCAAGTGGCCGATTTCCTGGCACGATTCCACGACCTCGATCCGGCCGACGTAGTCGACCACCTCTACGAGCATAGCAGCCGGGAGGCGATCCGGCATCTGTTTACGGTGGCTTGCAGCCTCGATAGCATGGTGGTCGGCGAGCCGCAGATCCTCTCGCAGGTGAAACGGGCCTACCAGGTCGCGACCCAACAGGATTGCACGGGCCCACTCATGCACGCGGCCTTTCAGGCGGCGCTGAGGGCTGCCCGGCGCGTGGCGAGTGATACGGCCATCCATCGCCGTCGCGTCAGCATCCCCAGCGTGGCCGTGGCTGACTTCGCCAAGCAAATCTTCGAACGCTTCGACGACAAGCATACCGTGGTCATCGGCGCCGGCGAAATGGCCGAGGAAACGTTGCGGTATCTACAGGACGAAGGGGCACATCAGATCACGGTGATCAACCGCAACTTCGAGCGGGCCGGCGAGCTTGCCGAGCAATGGCACGGCCGAGCGGTCCCCTGGGCGCAACTCACCGAGACGCTCGCCACCGCGGATCTGGTCATCAGCACCACCGGCGCCGGCGAGTTGATCGTCTCAGCCGAGTACTTTCAGCAGATTGGGCGAACGCGCCACCAGCGGCCACTTTTCATTCTCGACCTGGCCGTGCCGCGCGACTTCGATCCGGCGATCGGAGAGCGGCCGGACGTGTATCTCTACTCGATCGACGACCTCCAACCCACCTGTAGGCGCAACCAAGCCGAGCGCGACAAGGAACTGCCTGCCGCGATGCGGATCATCGAGCAGGAGACCGACCGTTTTATGGCCAAATGGCACCACCGCGCTACCGGCCCGGTGATCGAGCAACTCCGAGCCGGCTGGCAGACGCCCAAGGAAGACGAGTTGCGGCGTTTGCTGCACAAGCTGCCGGAGTTGGACGATCGCTCGCAAGAGGAGATCCGCCGCTCGTTCGACCGGCTGCTGAACAAGCTATTGCACCCACCGCTGGAGTCCCTGCGCGACGAATCGCGCCACGGCATCCCGCACGCGTTGCTGGGCGCGCTGGCGAGGTTGTTTCAGTTGAAGGACTGACTCGTGGAGTGTCAATCATGAAACTGCTGATTCTCCTTCTCCTCCTGGTCGTCTTCTTCATTCTTGTCAGCTATTTCTGGCTGCGGTTCGGGCCTAAGCGCTGCCCGAAATGTGGCAGACTTGTCTTCGGCGTGTTTGGTCCCCACATAGGAATCCGCAGGATGTTCTTTCGATGCAAGGCCTGTGGCACTCACTTTGAAGGGCATCGGAGACTGCCACTGTAGTGGTCTCACAGGGAAGCAAAGCAGGGACATCTGCTGTTTCGCACCTGCCAAGTGAGCTGCACCGGCGGGGTCCCGCAAGAGACCAGCGTGGCCCCGTTCTTTCCCAAGCTCCCCCATGCGACGGGCCGCGTGAAACCGGGATGTTTGCGCAATTAGCACAAACACCGCAACCTCGCGCGATTCTTCCGATTTTCTCGATTATTCCGATTTCGCGGCCGATAACCTGTTCTTAGGGGCTCGGTCTCTCGAGGCTCGGCGTACCGTTTTCGCCCACAAAAAGGGACACTAGCATGATCAAACGCACTCTTGTTCTCGGCCTGTTCTGTGCCCTGCTGGCCGCCGCGAGTGGGTGTTGCGCGTGGCCGCGTCAGCCTTGCTCCCCGTGGGGACCTTGCATGACCGGCGGTCCGGCACTGGCCTGCTCGTGCGGCGCGGCCTGCGGCGGCGAATGTGACGAGCCGTGTACTTCGTGCTGCGAACCGTGCGGCGGCGAATGTGACGAGCCGTGTACTTCGTGCTGCGAACCGTGCGGCGGCGAATGTGACGAGCCGTGTGCTTCGTGCTGCGAACCGTGCGGCGACGCCTGTGGCGAACCGTATTACGGTCCCGGCTTGTTGTCGTGGATCGGCTGCCTGTTTGGCCCCCATCGCTGGTACGGTCCGAGTTGCGGGGAGAAATACTGGGGCGACTTCTATGGCGATCCGCCCGACCGGTGCGATCCGTGCGACCGCTGCGGCAACTACACCGGAGGTTGCGGCCACGGCGGAGGATACGGTTACCGCGGCGGATGGAACGGCGGGTATCCCGCC
>JAUWWA010000172.1 GCA_030617125.1 Pirellulales bacterium
AAATCGACCTGCCGGGGGGCAACGAGCAACGGGCGTTCGAGCAGTTGGCCGCGAATGAATTGCTCCCAACGGAGTGGGGCGGCGATACCGAAGTGATCAAAACCAGCGCGATTACCGGCGAAGGTATCAACAAACTGCTCGAAACGCTCATGACCGTCGCCGAATTGCACGAATACAAGGCCAGGGTGGACCGCCCGGGGATGGGCACCTGCCTCGAAGCCGAGTTACACGAAGGCCGCGGCGTGGTCGCTAAACTGTTCGTCCAGAAAGGCGCCCTGCACGTCGGCGACGTGCTCGTCTGCGGTTCGGCGTACGGACGCGTCAAGGCCATGTACGACACGCTCGACGGCCGCAAGAAACACAACGAGGCCGGGCCGTCGATGCCGGTGAACGTTACCGGGCTGAACGTCGCGCCGGGCGCCGGCGATCGATTCTACGTTCTGCAAGACGTCTCCCAAGCCCGCGAACTCGCCGAACAACGCGCCGCCGACATGCGCGAAAAAGAACTCAGCGGCGGCCGTCCTCATGTCACGCTCGAAAACCTCTTCGAGCGGCTTGGCGAAGAGGAAGTGCAGAAGCTCAACGTTATCCTTCGGGCAGACGTCCGCGGGTCGATCGAAGCCATCCGCAAGGAACTCACCAAGCTGGAGCATCCCGAGGTCCAGATCAAGGTGCTCCAGGCGACCGTCGGCGGCATTACCGAGGCCGACGTCTACCTGGCCCACGCCTCCGACGCGGTGATCATCGGATTTAACGTCGTCCCGGACGAGGGCGCCCGAATCCTCGCCGACCGCTGGGGCGTCCAAATCCGCCGCTACGACATCATCTACCAGATCACCGAAGAACTCAAAGCCGCCTTGGAAGGCATGCTCAAACCGGAACAACACGAAAAGGAGTTGGGCCGGGCGCTGGTGCAACGCACCTTCCACATCAGCCGGCTGGGAACGGTGGCCGGCTGCCGCGTGCTGATGGGGAACATCGAACGGGATGCGCACATCCGGGTGATCCGCGAGAGCCGCGTCATCGGCGAATATCCCCTCGATTCGCTCAAGCGGGAAAAAGACAACGCCCGGGAAGTCCGCGAAGGGTTCGAATGTGGAATGAAACTCGCCGGATTCAACGACGTGAAGGAAGGAGATATCCTCGAAGCCTACAAGATTGAGGAGGTGGCCCGGACCTTCTGAACCGGCCAAACACGCCATGACCTCCCGCCGCACGCAAAAGGCCGCCGAAGCAATCCGCGAAGTGGTCAGTATGGCCATCCTGGCCGAATTGAAAGACCCGCGGGTACGGGACGTGACGGTGACCTACGTGGAAGTGTCGTCCGATATGCGACACGCCAAGGTGCACGTATCGGTGATGGGCGACGAGACGCGACAGAACCTGAGCCTTCGTGGATTGCACAGCGCCGCGGGCTTCCTGCAAGCGAAGGTTGCCCGGCAAATCGAGTTGCGTTACACGCCGCGGCTGAAATTCGTGCTGGACCAGGGCGTGAAGCGGTCGATCGAAGTTGCCCAAATCCTCGATGAAATGAAGGACGAAGTACGAATGGCGAAGAATCAATGACGAATGGCAAGCAGATGTCCAATCCGAAATCTGAAATCCCCAGCCCCTAGCCCCAGCAACATCGATGGCATCGGTCAGTCGCACGTCACAGTTCGCCAAGGTAACGAAGGTGCTCAAGAAGTACTACAAGCCGGTCGGTTGCGACTTGCAGCGGCCGGTGCTGGAACATCTGTTGTTCGCTTGCTGTTTGGAGAACACCCACTACGAGCCGGCGGAAGCGACGTACGCGGCGTTGAAAGAGGCGTTCTACGACTTCAACGAGATTCGCGTCACGTCGATCTCGGAGCTTTCGGAGGTGATGTCGGCACTGCCTGCCCCCCGCGCCGCCGCCAACCGGCTCAAGCGAGTCCTGCAAGCGGTCTTTGAGGCAACCTATGCGTTTGACCTGGAAGAGCGGCGGAAAGTGAACCTCGGCCCGACCGTCAAGTGGCTGGAGAAGCTCGACGGGACGACGAAGTTCTCGGTTGCCTACGTTGTGCAGTCTGCCTTGGGCGGGCACGCCATCCCCATCGACTCCGGCGTGCTCGACGTCCTGCGCATCTGCGAATTGATTACCGACAAAGACGTTCCGTCCGGCGTGGTGCCGGGACTGGAACGCGCCGTCACGAAGGCCAAGGGGATCGAGTTCGGCTCGATGCTCCACCAACTCGGCGCCGACTTCGTCGCCAACCCCTACTCGCCGGCCGTTCGAGAAATCCTCCTGCAAATCGACCCCGATTGCCGAGACCGGCTTCCTAGGCGGCGCGCTGCGAAAAAGGTGAAGAAGAAGCAAGCTGAACAAGTCGACGCGAAGGCATCGGCAGCCTCAAGCCGGAAATCCTTCGCATCACACAAGAAGAAAGGGGCCGACGACGCGACGATGCCGAAGTCGAAGAAACCAGCCCCCTCCTCGAAGGGCAAGACAGTCTCGAAGGGGATTTCCAAGCGGAAGCCGCGCTAGAGCGGATCATGCACCGGGCGTCGCGTTTGGCAGCCGACGATACGTGGATCGTTTAGCGCATAGCTTTGGCATAATGGCGAATTGCACCCTGCAAAATGCTTGGCTCGTCGCGATGCTGTTGGCGGTTGTGCCCTGCACCGCCGGTGGATGGGAAGAACGCCCCGAACTACTAGTGCCCAGGCGGTTTCGGACCGAGGCCGAGGAGGACCGCGTCGAAGCGCTTGCATTCTTCGCGGCCGGGCGCATGCTCGAGCGGCAGGAGAAGCATGCCGAGGCGCTGCGGCTGTATCAACGCGCCTTGCGACGCGATCCCGAAGCCGCGACCGTCGCCCGGACCATCATTCCACTGGCGTTTCGCTTGAAGCATCACGGCGAAGCGATCCGATACATGCTGAAAGCGGTGGAACTTGAAGAGGCCGACCCGCTGTTGTTGCGCCGGCTCGGCGCCTATCTGACCGAGAAAGGCGATCGGACCGGGGCCGTGAAGCTCTACGAGAAGGTGCTGGCCGCCCGCGCCGGAGCTAAGGAGACCACCGCCGATATCCTACTGCGCATGGAGATGGGCCGGCTCTACCACCTCGTCGAAGCGTACGACAAGGCCGCCAAATGCTTCGAGCGAGTGGCATACGCGATCGAGCATCCCGAGGAGGTCGGCCTCGACGACGGGGTCAAGAAGGTCCTACTGGGCAAGCAGAGTCCCACGTATGCGCTGTTCGGCGAGTGTTTCCTGCGTGCCGGCCGGCTCGATGACGCGGCGGCCGCGTTCAGAAAATCGCACGAAGTCGCACCGCACGAGGGCCGATGGCAGTTCAACCTCGCGCGGCTCGCCTACCGCCGCGACAAACCGGCCGAAGCGTTCGAGCATCTTCAAGCGTGCTTCCGGGAAAAGTCTGCCGACGAAGGCATGGCGCCGTACGAGTTGCTGGCCGAATTGCTGGAAGCGACGGGCCGCTCGGGGGAACTGCTCGGGCAACTCGAAGAACTTCGTGCCCGGGACGACAAAAACGTACCCCTGGGATACTTTCTCGCCAAGGAGTATTACAGGGCGAAGCAATTTGAGAAGGCTGAGCCGCTTTATCGTACGCTGGTCGAGAAGACCCCCACGCTCACCGGATACCGAAGCCTGGCGGCCATCTACCGGATCACGAAGCGTCCGGACCGGCTGCTTTCCGTCCTCGGCGACGTGGCCGAGAAGACCGGTGCGTTGGGACCGCTGGGGCCGGAGGTTCAGGCCATCGTGGGCGACGCCGGAGTGATGCGAACGATGGTCGAAACCGCGAGGCGGAAGCACGAGGCCGAGCCGGCATCGCTCGATTTCGGCATGCGACTGGCCGTTGCCTTGCTCGCACTTCAAGCCGAGCAGTTCGACACCGCTGCCGAGTTCTTCGAACTGGCACTGAAAGCCAAACACGAGCAGGCCGCCGACGTGCTGCTGACCTGGGGCCTTGCACTGCTGCTCGACGAGCGTTTCGACGAGGCGGCCGAGGTTTTCCAACGGGCGATCGACGAGAAGGCCGTGCCGAAGGACAACCCGAGCTTCTACTTCTACCTCGCCGGCGCGCTGGCGATGGACGATCACACTGACGAAGCCCTGGCGGCTGCCCGAAAGGCCGTCGAAATCAAGGACTTGCCGCGGCACCATGGCCGTGTCGCCTGGGTGCTAGCGTATGCGAAGCGGAACGACGAGGCGATCCAGGCGTATCGCGCGTTGATCAACAAGTTCGACCCCGACCACCAATCGGCCGAAATTCGTCGGGTGGTGCGCGAAGCCCGATTCGCGCTGTCCAACCTGTCGATCCTTGCCGGCAACATGCCGGAGGCCGAAGAGTGGCTCGAACAGATTCTGGACGAGTTTCCCGACGACATCGGCGCGGCCAACGACCTCGGCTACCTCTGGACCGATCGGAACATGCACCTGCATCGGGCTCTGAAGATGATTGAGCGTGCCGTGGACGCCGAGCCCGACAACATCGCCTATCGCGATAGCCTCGGGTGGGTATACTATCGCCTTGGGCGACACGCAGAGGCCGTCGCCGAACTGGAAAAGGCTACCCAGGCGGCCGGCGATGAGCCCGACGGCGTCATCCTTGACCACCTCGGCGACGCCTACATGGCGACCGGTCAAGTCGAAAGAGCCAAAGACGCCTGGCACAAGGCCGTCGAGGCATTCCAACAACAAAAGGAGCCGGAGAAGGCGAAAGAAATTGGAGAGAAGATCAATGGCAGGCCATTCCCACTGGGCGGGTATCAAACACAAGAAGGCGCTCGTCGACGCCAAACGCGGCAAGCTCCGGAGCAAGCTGGCTAAGGCGATCATTGTCGCGGCAAGAACCGGCGGCGGCGACCCCGAGATGAACCTTCGCCTGCGCTACGCCATCGACGACGCCAAGGCCGTCAGTATGCCCAAGGACAACATCCAACGGGCGATCAAGAAAGGCATCGGCGAACTGGACGGTGGCAATCTCGAGGAGGTCGTCTACGAGGGCTACGCCGCCGGCGGCGTCGCAGTGCTCTGCGAAGCACTAACCGACAACCGCAACCGCACCGCGCCGGAAGTCCGCAAGATTTTCGAACTGTGCGACGGCAAACTCGGCGTCGCCGGATGCGTCGCCTGGATGTTCGAGAGCAAGGGTCTGTTTCTGGTTCCCGCTGCGCGGGCCGATGAGGACACGCTCATGGAACTCGCCCTGGAAGCGGGCGCCGACGACGTGA
>JAUWWA010000374.1 GCA_030617125.1 Pirellulales bacterium
CGCTCTTCGCGGACCTCCTTCAGAAACTGCATTAGCGCGTTCTGCTGAAGCCATGAGGCGGCCTCGGGCAATGCGGCCACCGGCGGCAGCGCCTCCGGCGGCTCGGTCGGAATGAGATCGCCGAGCAAGGCAGGTTCTCGAAGGCAGGGGTCGCGGCCGTCCGCCAGTTCGACAGCAAACAGGCGTTCGTGGACCACGCGGCCCAAGCCATCGACAACCCGTGCACGGTAGAAATCAACACGAGACGGGGCGTCGTAGGCCAGCGAGTAGAAACATGCCCCCTTCTTCAAGTCGTCCTGCGACGAATGGGACGTGTGCCGCCGCATGGCCTCGAACAGGGGATGCCCGGGGGTAACCCATTCCAAATGGTGCTCCTCCGCCGTGTCCCGGTCCGTCGAGAGCCGCGGGTACTTGGCCGCCAGCGCCGGCATTTTCCAGTCGGCGTCGCGCTCGTAGCGCCGCAGCACGGTTGGCGTCTTGCCCGGGTCGAAGGCGTGGGGAAACCGTGCGATCTGTTTGAGCGTGAAGTTCGCGTAGCCGGCCGTCTCGGACAGGAACCGGTCGATGGTTTCCGGCACGACGCGACACTCCTGCGCCCGGGCCCGCCGCTCGATCAACATTTCCAGGTTGAGCCTCTTCGCCGCCAGCCCCTCCAATGCGCTGTGGCAAATCGCCCGGAACCGACCCTCGTCCACATTGTGCAGCAAACGATCTTCGAGATCCGCGTCGCCCAATTTGCCGGCGTAGTAGTCGCGCAGCACTCGCTCGACGTGGGCCGCCGGCAGGATCTCGCCAACGACGTTGAACACGGCATCGTCGTCAAGCGCGTTGCGGATTTCCTGGAGTTTGTCGAGCAGCCGTTGCAGGACGCGGCCCTCGATGGTGTTAGTCGCCACGAAGTTGAAGATCAAACAGTCCTTCCGCTGGCCGTAGCGGTGGATGCGGCCCATCCGCTGTTCGAGCCGGTTCGGATTCCAAGGGATGTCGTAGTTAAATAGGATGTTGCAGCACTGGAGGTTGATCCCTTCGCCGGCGGCTTCGGTGGCCACGAGCACTTGGATCGTCCCTTCGCGGAACTGCTGTTCTGTGTAGATACGCGTCCCCGGTGCATCTCGCGATCCCGGTCGCATCCCGCCATGGATGCAGCCGCAGCGGAATCCCCATTCGGTCAGATTTTCGAGCAGGTAGTCGAGGGTGTCTCGGAACTCTGTGAATAGAAGCAGCCGTTGATCGGGCCGGTCGAAAAACCCCTCTCTACGCAGCACCTGCTCCAGCATCGCGAGCTTCATTTCAGCGCCCGACTCCTCGACGCCGATCGCCTGCTCGGCTAATTCCCGCAGCTCTGCTATTTCGCGGCGGACTTCGTCCGCATCTTGCGCCAGAGAGATGGCTTCCAGCAGCCTTTCAAGCCGCTCCCGATCCTCCTCGTCCATCTCTTCCAGGTCTTCAGGATCGGGCAGGGTTGGCGGGGCAGTACGCGCCAGCTCCTGTGCCTTCTTCAGGCCAAGCTCGAGCCGGTTTGCCCGGTTCTCCAGCGAGCAGCGGACCGTGTGTGTGCTGGAGGCCAGCCGCCGCTGGTAGAGGGCCATCAAGAAGCCGACGGCGCGAGCCCGCGGATCGTCGCCCGCGGCAGCCGCCCGGGCACTCTGGCGTTTTACGAACCGCGTAACCGTCCGGTAGAGCTCGAACTCGGGGCCGTCGATCTGGAACTCGACCGAGTGCGGAATACGCTTGGTGAAGATCTTCCGGGCGACCCATTGTCCATCCGGACCGCGCTCCGGAAAATAGACCATTGCCTCCTTGGTCCGCCGTAGGTAGAACGGCGCCCGGCGGCGATCCATGGCTTCGCGAATCGAACGCACATCGGCGTAGACGTCTGGGTCGAGCAGTTGCAGGAACAGGCTGAAGTTGACCGGGTCGCCTTTGTGTGGCGTGGCGGTGAGCAACACAATGTGGTCGCTTGAGTCCCGCAACAGTTCGCCCAGGGCGTAGCGGGCCGTCTTCCGGGCTGGCGGCGACCACGACATCCGGTGGGCCTCGTCGACGATCACCAGATCCCAGTGAACCTGTCGCAGACCGGGCAGGATCTCGGTCCGCTTGGCCAGATCCAGAGACGTGATAACCTGGCTCTGCTCCAGCCACTGGTTGACGCCGAACTGGTCGCGGATGTCCGATCCCTTTAGCACGATGAACTTCTCGTCAAACTTCTCTTTCAGTTCCCGCTGCCACTGGAAGGCGAGGTTGGCTGGCACGACGATCAGCACCCGCTCGGCCAGCCCCCTCAGCTTCAACTCGCGCACGACTAGGCCGGCCATGATCGTTTTGCCGGCGCCGGCGTCGTCAGCCAGCAAGAAGCGGACTCGAGACAGCTTGAGCAGGTAGTCGTAGACGGCCTCAAGCTGGTGTGGCAGCGGATCGACCTTGGAGATCGACAGGCCGAAGTAGGGGTCGAACTCGTAGGCAATGCCCAGTGAGTACGCCTGGAGACCCAGCCGCAGGAGATTCCCATCGCCATCGTAGGAGGAGACGCTGTCCAGAATGGTCAGCGTGCCGAGGTCCGTCTCGGTCAGCGATACGCGGCGAAATCGCTCAGTCTGGGCGCCGACCAGGCCAACGACCCACGTACCGTCGCCGCTGGGGGCGACGGTTTCTACGCGCATGGGTTCGTTGAAAAGCGGACCTGTCAGAATCTGGCCGTTTCGCAGTAGCTCACCCAAATCCATGTCGCTATTCCGTTTCTCACCCATCAACTGCCGCGGATCCCGCGGCGCTTGCTGCTTCTCTTTCCGACCGAGTTGGCGACCGAGCCTTCCGAGGTCTTCTCTTCTGCGCGACCGCCCAAAGGTCGATTCTGCTCCGCAGCTCGTCTAAACCGCTGACCTTGAACAGTCGGTATCTATCCAGCGAGTGCCGCCGCACGGTGATCTTGCCGGCCGCTTCCCAGTTCCTCAACGTGTTCTGGCAGACGCCCAGATACTCGGCCGCATCCTTAATCCACAGATATTCGGCAAGCTTGGGCATCACCGCACCCCCCAGCAGGGACCTCGAATCGGTCGAAGCCACTACGGGTGACTTTACCACACCTTCTCACGGTAGTGAAGTATCCCCGCCGGCCCGCAACCCGTGATTTCACGGGAGTTTGCCGGTTGGCGAAGGTTGCACGGCGTTTTGGC
>JAUWWA010000286.1 GCA_030617125.1 Pirellulales bacterium
AAGTTGCTCGGGGGGACGGACGAACTCGCTGAACCGACCACGTTCGCCGAAGCCAGCGACCGCGCCCGAGACGAACTCGACCGCATGCAAACGCCAGGCCTCGAACCGGAGGAGGTCGCCGAGGCCCGTGCCGAAGCCGTCAAATACTGCCGCATGGCCATGCGCATGAGGACCCCCGAAGTCACCACCGCCCAGGTGAACGTCATCCGGCACTACCTTGCCTACTTGTACTGGTCGTCGAACAACCTGTACGAAGCGGCCGTGATGGGCGAGTTTCTGGCACGCCGTTACTCCAGCAGTATCGAGGCCCGGCAGGGCGCCAGGATTGCCTTGGTTGCGTATGCAAGACTGTTCTTCGAGGCAGTTAAGGCAAAAAAGACCGAAACGGCCAAGTCCACACCGGAGCAATCCGAGATCGATCGATGGGACGGCATCGCCGCCTTCGCGCGGAACCGGCTGATCGGCATCGCTAAGTACATGACCGAACTCTGGAAAGGCGAGAGTGAGGCCGACGAAGCCTGGATGATGCTCATCCGCATCGCGATCCACGACGGCAAGCCAAAAACCGCCCAAGAAGACCTGGCGAACATCCCGACTGAGTCCCCCCGGCGCGGCGAGGCCGAACTGAAGACCGGCCAGTCGCTTTGGAGTGCGTACCTGAAGGCGTCGAGGCTGCTCGACAACGAGAGACCGCCGCGGGCCCAACTCGACGCTCTGGTCGCACAGGCCCAGCAGATCCTCGAAGCCGGCATCACCCGCATGCGCAAGACGGTCGAAGCCGGCGGGGAGCCAACCTACACGCTGCTCGCCTCCGTGCTGTCTTTGGCACAGACCTACATCAACGCCGGCGAGGCTCACAAGGCCGTCGTTTGGCTCGACGATCCAAAGATCGGCGTCATGACGCTGGTGACCGCCGGGCATCCGGCCACCGACCAGGGCAACATCCGCATCCAAACCCGCATGGCCGCGCTGCGGGCCTACGTCGCCATGGAGGAACTCGACAAGGCCGAGAAGGTCATGAACGCCCTGGAGGAGTCGATCGGTGGCGGCGCAAAGCTGACAAGGATTTACATCAGCCTCGGTCGCCAGCTCGAGGAACAACTCAAAGACCTCCGCGCCGCAGGTAAGAACCAGCAGGCCGACAAGGTCTCGCAGGGCTTCGAACTGTTCCTTAGCCGAATCTCGCAGCAGGAAAAGGGCAACACCTTTAATTCGCTTTGCTGGGTGGCCGGGACATTCCAAAGCCTCGGCGCGGCGTTGGATCCGGGCGGAACGAACGTTCCCGCAAAAGGCCAAACCTACTACGGCAAAGCCGTCGACACCTACCGGAAAATCATCGAGCTGTGCAAGTCGCAAGAGGGATTCGCGCCGCAGGCCCATGCCGACGACAGCGTCAAGATCCGCTTGGCCCAGTGCCTGCGCCGTTTGGGGAAGCACAAAGAGGCCCTGGACCTGCTGGTCGAAATCCTCAAGATCCGCAATCAGATGGTGACCGCCCAGGTCGAGGCCGCTTACACCTATCAGGCCTGGGGCGAGCGGAAACCGGGTGCCTACGAGTTGGCCATCAAGGGTGGCCGCAAGGTCGAGACCAAGGACAAAGGGGCCGTCTTCCTGGTCTGGGGATGGGGCAAGACCGCCAGAATGGTCGCGCGAAGCCCCAAACATCGAGATGTGTTCTTCGAGGCTCGATACAACCTGGCCCTTTGCCGCTTCAAGCTGGCCAAGAGCAAGGTCAAGGCGGCGCAAAGAGCTACGCTCCTACAGGCCCAAAAGGACATCCTCGTCGTGAACCGCCTCTACCCGGAAATGGGCGGCACGAAGTGGTACGGTAAGTTCGACGAACTGCTCAAGAAGATTCAGACACTTCGCGAGGTTCCGGCCACCGGCTTGAAAGCCCTGGAGAAGAAATCCGCTTCCTCGAAATAGCAAACATCACCGACGCTACTCCCTTCAAACAAACCTAAGGAGAAGGAGAATTCGATGAAGAAACGTTGCGCGATCCTTGCGGCCGCGGTGTGCCTGGCCGCCGGCGCCGCCTGCTGGGCGTTCGATACGGTCAAGACGACCTCCGGCACGACAAGCGGCACCGTCGTGGGCATGAACCCGCTGGGAGTCGAAGTCGAGCGGGACGCCGTGCGCAAGACCGTGCCGGTCAACGAGATCGTCACGATCTACTACGAAGATGAACCCACGCAGTTGAAAACCGCGCGCACCCACCTGATAAGCGGCCGTTACAGAGACACGCTGAGTACGATCGAGAAAATCGATTCGGCCAAAGTGACACGCGATGTCGTCGAGCAGGACATCGCGTTCTACAAGGCGCTGTGCGCCGCGAAGATCGCTTTGGGGGGCGGCGGATCGATCAAGGAAGCCGGAGAGCAGATGATGCTGTTCACCCACGCCAGTCCCGGCAGCTACCACTACTTTGATGCATGCGAAACGATCGGTGACTTGCTGACGGCCATCGGCGCCTATTCAAAGGCCGAAGAATACTACGCCAAACTGGACCAGGCGCCGTGGCCCGATTTCAAGATGCGCGCCGGCGTGGCATTGGGCCAGGCGCGCCTCGCACAGAAGAAAATCGCCGATGCAAAACGCAGCTTTGAAAACGTGTTGAAAATGGACGCCGGCGACGAATCGACCAAGACTCAACACCTGGCTGCCACGTTGGGCATTGCAACGTGCTTGACCGCCGAAGGACGGCACAACGACGCCATCGCCACGGTCAACGCCATCCTCATCAAGGCCGATCCCGAGGATGGCGAACTGCATGCCCGGGCCTATAATACGCTGGGCGGCGCGTACAGGAAAGCAGGGCGCGACAATGAGGCTCTGTGGGCATTCCTTCACGTCGACCTCCTCTACGCCGCCGTGCCCGAAGCCCATGCCGAGGCCCTGGCCAACCTCGTCGAGTTGTGGACCGCGATGCACAAACCGGAGCGGGCGCGGCGGGCTCGACGTATCCTTGATGAACAGTACAAGAACAGCTCTTGGGCCAAAAAGGGTGGGTAGGAACCACGCCAGAGAGTTAATCAACGCCGGAAATCCATGCCGGGTCCTTTACGGCAGCCCGGCCGGCAAAGTACACTTGTCTGTTTCGGGGGTCTTGGCCCCCGAAACGTGGAAGTGAATCGGAACACTCAGTCGCCACGTAGGTTACTTGTTTGGAGGTCGTTATGTGTCATCGCTTTTCGTTGGGATGGCTGGGAGCAAGCCTGCTCTCGCTCTGGTTACTCGTCGGCGTGTTGGTCGTCTTCTCGGGCATCACCCTGGTCGACGCGACAGCCGTAGTGGCCCAGGAAGCGGACGGGGCGGCGGCAGACGACGAACCGGTCGTCGAGCCGAAGAACCTCCTGTCGTTGATGTTGGAGGCACTCGGCTGGCTGTATGGCACCATCTTTCTGAGCCTCTCGTTCACGCTGGTGGCGTTGTTAGTGATGAACATTATGCAGGCGCGGCGCGATGGCGTCGTCCCGGTAGCCCTGGTTGAAGGCTTCGAGAACCACCTCAACGAGAAGCGATATCAAGAGGCCTACGAGATGGCCAAGAACGACGAGTCGTTTCTCGGCCGGGTGCTTTCGGCCGGGTTGGCGAAGCTGTCGGTCGGATACCAACAGGCGATCGAGGCCATGCAAGAAGTGGGCGAAGAGGAAAACATGAAAATGGAGCACCGGCTTAGCTACGTGGCGCTCATCGGCACGATCAGCCCGATGATCGGCCTGCTCGGGACTGTCCACGGAATGATCGAGTCCTTCAGCGTGATTGCCAACAGGACGACCACACCACCTCCGTCGGAACTGGCCAAGGGGATTTCGACGGCCTTGTTCACAACGCTGATTGGTCTGGCCATAGCCATTCCGGCGATTGCGTTCTACAACATCCTCCGCAATCGTATCGCTCGGCTGGTGCTCGAGGTCGGCATTCTCAG
>JAUWWA010000304.1 GCA_030617125.1 Pirellulales bacterium
AGAAGACCGCCACCTACCTTAGCCACTGTGCCATTTGGCGTGAAACACTACAGTGGCACAACCGCCGTATCAACGGTCGTTAACCACAGTTGCGAGGTTCGAAGAGGGTTTCTTTCGGACGAAGCTCCCCGTTCACAACCCTCTTCGTAACAACTCCCTTCTTGGTAATCGACGCAGGTAATTGACGGGAAGGGACTTACCGATTTCGAGTCTCTTTCGGTCGGCCTTCGAACGAAAGCAACCCGTTACGAAACTGCGACTGGCGTGTTAACAGTCAAGGGGTCTCGGCTGTTAAATCAGAGCGCGCTTTGGGTGGTCGTTTGAAACTACGACTGGCAAGTTAACAGCAAGCGCGAGCGCGCGAGTGCGGCCATTCGAAGGCGGGACTGACAGCCGCCCAGAGGCACCGGCGGGGCTTCGACGGGATTCACTCCCAGAAGATGCCCATCGGGTCCCTCGCCACATAGTCCAAGGCTTTATTCAGTGGCATGACAAGAGGCCCGAAGTCTCCGATTTGGGCCCATTTGTCCCGGTGGCTCCACCACATCACTTCCACCATGTCGCCTTTTCCGGTCGGTCGCAGCCGGGCGACCGGCCGCCCGTTGTCCTCCCGAAAGAGCGAGTAGCCTCGGACGGCTTTCCGAACCACGACGCCGCCTCCCTTGGCGTCGTTGAACGCCAGAAGCCGTTTAAGAAGCGGACCTTCTTTCGGCATAGAGGTCTCCCTGTGCTTGCTGTCCGCATCGGCGGTGTTCATATCTCCGGATTGGCTGGACGACTTCGCTGTCCGTGCCCCAACCAGAATGCCTACGCCGAACGCTGGTGTCAAGGCAGCAAGGACGAAATGCTCGATCACTTCATCGTTCCGGGCGAGAAGCATTTGCAGTACTTGATCCAAGAATACGTCCGTGCCAAACCGTTTGTCAGCTTCGACTTGTCGTGTGACAATGTTTTTGAACAGGACGCACATGTGCTATTTCAGCAGCCACTCGACTGCGGCTTCATGACTATCGGCTTCCTTGGTGTCCGACACGGTGAGTTGCTCTCGGGCTGCGGCCGCCTGATACGCCGCCATGACAACCGGTGGTGGCGCGGCGCCTTCTCCGGCCAGCCACGTCGGATATGGAGCCGACAGCGCCAGCACGCCGGGCAGGTCAAGGTGCTTTGCTCCGCCGGGCCAGAAGTCGGGGTGGTCGGCCGCGTCGATCCCGGCGAAACGGAACCCGGCCGTGTCGATCGCGACCCGGTCGATCATTGCGCCGGCCTGAGCCCGGGCCGCCGCGACCCAGTGCCCTGCTCCGGCCAGTCCGACCATATCGATCCGATCCGGCTGGGGATCGCTACTGCGCACGAAGGTCAGCACACTCAGAAGGTCGTGCACGCGTTTAGCAAACAACGAGTGGTTGTAACCGTAGGTGTAGACGGCCGAATGCATCCACGGTTCCTTCCCGTCGCCCCAATGGACCGTTCGCTGTTTGGCAATCGGTCGGCCGTCGGTCGTGAACTCGCCTTGGCCGAACAGATCAACTCCGACTACCGTTACCCCGGCCGCCAGCAACTTGGCAACCGCCGGCCCGGGTTGTTTTTGCTCGTCGAAGACAGCCTGCTTGCCGAGCTTGTCCACCCAGATCACCACGTGCCGGCTGCAGTCGTTGGGCCGGAGCACGATCATCGGGAGTTCCTCATTCTTCGGCGCGTGCCGGACGAGCATTTTCTCCAGGACCCAGTCGCCCATTTCCTCTCGCGTCACCTCGGCGGCCTGCACGTCACGGGGTGCGGGCGCGCCACGGCCGACCATCACGTCGATCGCGCCGCCCACGATCCGGCGATACTCGACCAGCGAGGCCTGGTCGCTCGGCACCAGCGCGGCCATCTGCTTCTCGTTGTCCTCGGTGATCCATCGCAGCAGCGACCGCTCGTAGTCCTCGCCGCCGGGCGGTTTGGGGTGGTCGTCGTTCCAGACGCTCATCTCCTGGCGGGACAGGGGCTGATAGTTTTCTTCCACAATCGGCTCTTCAAACCCGAGAGCCAGGTGCTTGTTCATCCAGTGGTACATCACCGCCCGGCTAACGTAATTGTAGTTGTGCTTGAAGTGCACAAGCGGCTTGGCCATGACCCGGTCTTCGACGCCGAGCATCTTGTAGAGCTGCTTTAGCTCGGGCAGGCCCTTGGTGGCAATTTCTTTGGTCCAGTCGTCGGCGGCGGTCATGCCCAGCGGTCGCGGGGCCATCAGGCCGGCGATTTCGATGTTCCCGCTGTCGACGCGCAGATAGCAGGCGTTTTCGCACGTGCACCCGCCCTGCATGGCCGTGGAGACCATCACGGCCGGAAAAGCGACGACCGGACGGGGATCGGTCGCGCAAAGGATAAACGTCTGGGTGCCGCCGCCGCTTGCGCCCGTGACGGCGATCCGATCGGCATCAACCTCGGGCAACTCGCGGAACCAATCCAGCACGCGGATCGAGTTGTAGGTTTGAAGTCCCATCATGTTCTGCATGCGTAGCACGGCCTGTGGGCTGAAGTAGCCCCAGTTCTCAGGCGTGTTCATGTGCTCGCGCACGCCGGGGCGGTGCTCGAGCTGCCGACTGTCGGCGTAGCCCACCATGTCGTAGTGAAACACGACGCAGCCCATGCGCGCCAATTGCACGCACCGGGCCTGGGTGACGTAACGCCCGCCGACCTCGAAACGCTCGCGACCCTCGACCAGCGCCCAGCGGATCTTTTCGGGCCCCCGGTCATAGAACCGTCCGTTGGGCCAATGACCGTGCGGACAGAGCACGCCCGGCAACCGGCCCGAGCGACCCTTGGGCCGATAAAGGTTGCCGGTGACGAAGTGGCCGGGAAAGCTCTCCAGGTAGACCTTTTCTACGGTGTACTGTTCTCGGTCCACTTTGCCGTGGATTACGGCGTTCGCCGCGGTTTTGGTGGGCATGGGCCAAAGCCCGGTGGCCACCAGGACCTGCCGTCTCACGCGTTCAGAGCGCTTCTCCCACTGCTGGGGCGTCTTCGGCGGAATCAATGGAAAGTAGTCATTCAACGTCTTCAGCCGCTTTAATCGCTTGTCATCCGGCAGCTTCCCCTCGGGTAAGACGCGCGGCGTCCCGGCAACCGCCGAGGTCGTAAGACTTAGCAGTATTAACGACAGGAGGAAGGCCCTAGACGTGCAGGGCTCGGTACGGCGAGGCAAGCGTTGCATGGGTGTCCTCCTCAATAAACCGACATTATCCCATTTGGGTTGAGCCTGAAACCGATCCGGGCTCGTAATAGTCGCTATCATAACATTGTGCCCCCCCCGGGTCTAACGCGGCGGGATTCTTCTCCATTTCCTCACCTGCGGACCTTTCCCCCAGCATCCAGCATTTTGGCCGCCTCAGGCTTCTACCGCGTCTGAGCGGCATCTGGCGGCAACAGGGGCGGCAAAGGGCAAGGCTGCGAGAAACTCCCTAGCCCTACGAGTTGACCACTCCCCCTTGCAACCCACTGGTGTGGCCGGTAGATTTGCGGATGGGGTTTCTGTATCCCATCAATTCTCGCCCATAACTCGGCAATTAGGGGTCCCGTCATGGGGAAGAAAAGGCAGGTGGCGAAGAAGCCGGGCGGCAACGGGGCCAACCTGGACTTTGAGACCAAGATGTGGCTGGCGGCCGACAAGCTTCGCAACAACATGGACGCCGCCGAGTACAAGCACGTCGTGCTGGCCAATCCGCCTTTCAACGACAGCGACTGGTGCGGCGACAAG
>JAUWWA010000056.1 GCA_030617125.1 Pirellulales bacterium
CCATGATGCGCTCCCGGACCGACAGGACTTTCGGGGCCCCCCCTGGAGTCAGGACCGGACGAGGTCGATATCCTATGGCGCGCGCCCGAAGGGTCAGAACCTTCGGGAGGATGGACGAAGCGAAGTTGGTCGAGGCCATCGTTGTGGCCTTGGACATGAACAACACCGCCAAGGCCCGCAATATCCTCGAACGGCTTCTGGCTGGAGAACCCGAAACCTACGACGACGCGAATACAGTCGAAGCCGTCTCGATGGTGTTGGCCGCGAATCCTTGCGTGGAGAACGAAGACATCCTGTTCGGCGCACTCACCGAGCCGGAGAAGCTCCGCCCGGGGTTCGATATGCTCGTATCGGCCGAAGACCTTCGCGCCAGCGTTTTTGCATCGGTCAGCACGGCTGCTTCCGAGCGGTTCCGCGAGAGATTGGCCGAACACTTCTGCCGGCCGAACATCTCGCGCACCCTGCGCAGGCAGCTTGGCGGGTTTCTCGAAGAGAATCTGCCCGAGAACCTTGGCGCACAACTCATCCTGTACAGTGACCCTGGGATCAGCAGGAGGTTTCTTGCGCGACTCGAAGCGTACTTCGCCGAGTTCAGTTCCCAATCGTTGGGCGAGATGCTTCAGGTCCAGGCGGAGACGTCGGGCCGACGGGGCCGACGGGGGCGGCGTCCGGTAGTCGCGTACGGCCGCCCGCTCCAGCCTGAGGTCTACGACCCCGAACTCCCCTTCCGCTTGGCCCGACGGTTGTGGAGCGCCGAGCCCGTCGCGTTTTTGGAGACTCGCTTGGGCGAAGTTGGCTCGCTCGAAGAGACGGCCTCGCTGATCGCGCTGGCGGCCACGATCCCGGTCGATTCGACGCGCGCCGCATTGTACAAGACGCTGCACGCGAACTGGAAGGACGGTCCGGGTGGACTGAATCAGACCGGACTGGTGGACAGGTTGATCAGCGACCCGGGTTTCTTGATCCTGGTCAAGACGCTTCCTCGCGAAGAGGCCGGGACGAACGTAAGGGGCCCGACCCCGCCCAAGACGAAGCGGGCCCGCCCTCCCACGCGTCCCAAGCCGACCCCGTTCCAGCCGAAGAAGACCGATACGGAAGCGGCCAGGCAGCAACCCGAGACCGCCAAGCGGGACTGGATGACGGTCTCAAGAGACCTGGTCCTGACCTGGTGCGAGCGGTTCCGCGCGGCGGCCGAGGTCCAAACAGAGACTGCACGCCGTCTAGGTCGCAGGCCCGGCGAAGCCGCCTCGGCCGACCTGCCCGTCAAACTACACAAGGGCGCCAGAGTCGTGGCCGAATATCGCGTGGACTGGCCCGGCAACGCCGAAGCAGAACTCTCCGGCGTTACACCCGGACCCATGCAAATCCACTATATCCGCACCGAGGAAAGGGCCAAGCCCCTCACCGTGCTGGGCTACTATCGCCGGCAGCTCAAGTCACGCAGCACCGCACACACGATCGACAATGGGGCGTGGATCGAAAGCCTCCGCGCGGTGCCGCAAACCGACCAGCAGCGCTCGATCGACATAGTCTTTACCGCACGCGAAGATCAGAACGACAACGACTACTACGAATACGGATACGATAAAGAACCAGACGAAGAAGCTGGTAAGGATGCGGCCGACGGCACGGACCTAAACATCGAGATCCTCTCGATCACAATGAAAGACCCGGCGGGGAAGTGAAGTCGCTGGGGCCGGGTGACCCCGCTGGTCCCGGTTCGACAACTGACATAACGTCGAACGGCAATTGATCGAGCAGGACCTCGGCGGCAAGCCGGGCGTCGTGGTCGAGGTAAGCCCACTGCTGCTGCACCATGGTCGAATCGACCAGGGCGTCGATCTCCGCGGCCGCGCGATCGGCCAGGCCGGTCAAGACGTCCACCTCGACCGGCGCATCGGCCCTCTCGGCGGCCGGTGCGGCCCAGGCAACTGAGATTCAACCGACTCCAACGCCTGGCTGCCGGCCATCGGCCGGGCTCGCCGGTGATGGTTGATGCTCACGCGCCGTGCGATCGTGAACAGCCAGGTGGCGAACCGCCACGTCCGGCGATAGTGGTGCAGGTTTTCGTACGCACGGACGAAGGTTTCCTGGACCAGGTCCTCGGCCTCTACAGCGCCGGTCCGCTGCCGCAGGAATTGCAGCACGGGGACTTGGAATCGCCGCACCAACTGCTCGAAGCTGGCTGCGCAGCCCTGCTGTGCTCGGCGGGCGAGTTCCTCGTCGCTCGGTGGCCCAGCCGTGGGGCTGCACAACATGATTGGTCTACTTGTGGCTTTCGTGATGCTTCCGCCAGTGTTTTTTCCAATCCTTGTCGGCCATCCGCTTCCGCACCTTCTGTAGATGTGTCCAGACCTCGTCGGCCGACACGCGCAACTCGACGGTCACCGCCTTGTCGGCGACGGCCACTTTCAAGGCCTTGACAATCTTCATCGCGTCGGCATCGGAACCGTGTCGCAATGCGGCCATCGCGCGGACACCTTCGACAACCGCCTTCACCTGATCGGCGACTTCGTCGGATTTCGTAGCCAGCTTGGCCATGGCGAACGACTCGCCGCCGTGCTCACCCAAGGCAATGCTCAACGCCTCGCTCTGTTTCACCAGCGGCGACTTGCAGGGAAGCTCGTCGCCGTCCAACCCGGTTGCCCCGGCCAGGAAAATCGCGCCGGCGGGGATCTCAGCGATCAACGGCGAGTTGCTGCCGGCAAGGCCGGACGACTTGCCGTCCAATACGTCCAGCGCTTCCGACACGTCAACCGCCGTCCGCCCAAACACGATCACCGTCGGTTTGTGGAAGCAGCCGACCACGGCGTGCTCGTCTTTCTTGCCCTTGCGGTGTGTCCAGGTGTGCAGTTTGTGAGAGCCGTACGTCACAGCCCGGTAGTCGGGCGCCTCCTTCACCTTCGCCAGCAGGTGCTTCCGGTCCGCGTTGGCCTGGACGATCACCACGCCCGTGTGCTTCTTGAGTTGCTTTCCGTAGAAGGTAACCCCGTGGAGGTCCTTGGTCGGGTCCATCCCCAATTTCTCGCGGACCTTCGCCAAGTGCTTCTCGGCGTCTTTGTGCTTCTCAAGGCACTGCTGGTAGGCCTTTTGGGCCACGGTCGACGCCCTTATTGCGTCGACGTCCACGTGCGCCACCCATTTCGCGTCGGCCGAAACCTGTTTCAGATCCAACGGTTCGGCCTGCACCACGGTCGCGAACCCCAACACGATCGCGACCGCGACTCTCAGGAGCCTCATGTTACACCTCCTCTTCTCAAAAGTTATTGTAGGTTCCTATTCTGCCTGTGTATACACGCGACCCGAGTGATCGGTTACGCAGTAAAAGCGATTATCTTGATCTTCATTGCAAATTGGGGCCGAATTTTCTGACCTCGCAGCCCGAAAGAAGGGGGATGCGACGCAATTGCATCCACCAGATGCGAGGCCTTCTCGATCGAGCAGAACCAGACACGACGCAGGAAGTCGACGGCACGAGAGGTGTTTTGCCGAAGCATAACCTACGGACCGCCGTTGCGATTCCCCGCAACGAAGTATCGCCTTCAGGTCGAGCCACGGCTAATTGAACGGCTCCAGAACCGCATGAATGCGGCTACGACGAACGGCTCACGGCTTTGCGGCCTTGTATTTTTTGAGGGCGGTTCGGTGGCGGGTTGTGGCGTCTTTGTCGGTGGCCCACTTGACGGCTTTTTCGGCCGACTTGACGGCGTCGGAGAAACGGCCCTGCCGGGCGTAGGCCTTGGCCAGCAGACCGAGCAGGCCGTGCAGGTTCGGCAGATCGCGCGGATCGCCGAGTTGAATCGCCTTGGCGAAATCGGCGGCGGCGAGGTCCAAGTGTGCCGGTTCGCTCGCCAGGTGCGCAGATGCCCGGAGGACGTAGGCGTCGGCGATGGGGAAGTTCGAATCGGGCGTTTCCGAGCAGACGCGGATCGCGCGGCCGAAATGCTCGATTGCCCCGTCAAAGTCCTCGCCATCCAGGCAGCATCCGCCCAGGGCGACGTGCGCGGCGGCGTTTTGGGGATTGAGCTGGGCCGCCTTCTGGAAATCGGCTACGGCGGCGTTGATCTCGCCGAGTTCCCGATATGCCCGGCCGCGGCCGAGGTGGTCGGTGTCGCTCGGCTCGATCTCTAGCGCGGTGGAGAAGTTCTCGACGGCTTTTTGCCACTCCTGGCGGCCGAACCAGGCGGCGCCCAGCCGGCTGGAGATCCGCGCGTCGTTTGGGCTGTACTTACTCGCTTGTTGCAACTCGACAATGGCCTTGGCATAGTCCTCTTGCTTCAGGGCATCCGTGCCGCGAGCCAGGCACGCCTTGGCACGCTCCCGCGGCGAGGGCGGCCATTGACGCAGCAAGAACACAATCCCAAACGCGATGATTCCTACGGCCACGACCAGCGCGACCGCGCGGCCGACCGGTCGCTTCGGCTGCTCGGGCGCTTTGGTGGTTGCGTCGCGCAGGGCCTTGACCATGTCCATGGCCGATGGATATCGCTTGTCGGGATCGTCGGAGGTTGCACGCCGCAGCACGGCCTGCTCCGCCTTGGGGAGCCTGGAGAAACCGAGCCCGCCGTGCCGCTTCGCGTCGATGATCGCCGCCAGCGTTTCGCCCGAGAAGGGCAACGCGCCGGTGCGCAACTCGAAGTAGCTGACCGCCAGCGAATACTGATCGGTCGACGCACTGGGGACGCCTTCGACGAGGCACTCGGGCGCGGCGTAGGCGATGGTCGCGGCGGCGGTGGTGGTGCGGTCGGTTCCCATCAATCGCGCCAGTCCGAAGTCGCACACTTGCGTAACCCCGCCGACGATCATGATGTTTTGCGGCTTGATGTCGCAGTGCTGAATGGCGGCGTTGGGACCGGCGCCGAGGTCGTGCGTGGGGCTGTTGAGGAAATCGATCGCCCGGGCCGCGCCTTCCATGTAGTCGAGCAACTCCGCCAACGGGATGCCTTCCAGGCCCTCGGCGCGGCACTCGTCGAGCCGGTCGGAAAGGCTCTGGTCGCCCAAGCCCATGGCGATGATCAGTTCGCTCGCCCGATCGCGTCCCAACTCGGGCGGAACCTCCATCGTCTCGCGCAGCGGGTCGACCGGCGTTTCCGCCGGCACGCTCACCGCCGCCGTGTCTACCCGCGGCAGGTCTTCCCGCTGGGTCAGGGCGTCGTCGAGGACACGGCCGTCGGCGGTTTTGAGCCAGAAGGCGGTGATGGGGACGAGATTCGCGTGGCGGATTCGCTTGACGAGTTGCAGGGCGTGGAATTCCTTGCGGCCTTCGGTTCCTCCGAGGTGAATGATTTTCAGCGCGGCCTCGGCCCCGCCGGGTGCCCCGGCCCTCCAGACCTCGCCGAATCCGCCGCGACCGATGAACTCGCGGAGCCGATACCCGGAGCCGAGGACCGGTTCGTCGCCGGTTTGGTAGTGGGTCGCCATGGTGCTGCCCGAGGCGTTTTACTGCTTGGTGCGGGTCAGCGGGAGCGAGACGTACGGCAGCAGTTCGTCGGGGGCGGCGGTGGGATGCTGCGTGCCGCCACCGCCGGTGATCTGCTCGGTCACTTCCGGCACCCGCTCTTTCACATAGGATATCACCTCATGGAGCGAGACGATACCGTCGCCCGAGGCGTCAGCCTTGCCGGTGAGCGCTTCGAGCAGGCATCGGGTGAAGACGCCGTGCTTCGAGTGGGGGTCTTCGGCGGCCATTTCGCCGCCCTCAGACGCGGTGATCGTGAAGATCACGTCCTCCTGCAAAGTGCGCACAGCCGCTTTGAGGTCGCCGCCTTGCAGCGGCTGGATCGCCCCGCTATGGCAGGTGTCCAACAGTGCCAGTTTGCGGCAGGGCACGTCGGCCAGCAGCCGGAAATCGTCCCACGAGATGCAGCCCGTGAAAACCTTTGCGTCGGTGACGTCGCGGAGCTTGGCGTCGTGGCCGATGAAGTAATACTTGCTGAGCCCGTCTCCTTCGGCGCGGATGCCGTGTCCGGCGAGAAACAGCACCAACAGGTCGTCGGGCCCGGCGATCTGTTTGAGCTTCTTGTTCAGTTCCAGGAGCGCCTTGTGCCACATTTCGGGCGTCACCTGCTTGCCGGTCAGCAGGACCGGCTGCTCGCGCGTGTATAGACCGACGGCCTTGGTCCGGATCAACTCGACGATCGCCTGGGCGTCGGCCACGGAATATCGCAGCGGCTGGATGTCGGGATCGCCGTATTCGTTGATCCCGGCGGCGAGGATGTAGAGCTTTGGGGTGGGTTTTTGCGGCGGCGGCTCCGGCCGCTTCACCAAGACATTTTGGAAACCGGTCGTCTGCGCGTCGGTGCCGGCGATCACCTGGATCAGGTTTCGGGTGTCGCTGGGCATCGAGACGTCCCAGACGAACTTCAGCAGCTTGCCGTCGTCGGTCTTCTTCTCGTCGACGAGCTTCTGGCGCGTCGCAACCACGCCGTTGGCGAAGACCTTGGCGGAAACCAGCCGGCATCCGGTCGGCACCGCGATCTCCGCGGTAATTGTCGTTGTATTCTGTTGCAGCTTGACTTCCTCGCCGGCCTTGGGCGAGAGGATCGTGACCCGCGGCGTGACGGCGATCTGCCGGCGCAAGTCTTCTTCCAACTGCTTACGCGGCTGCGCGGCAGCCAACGAGAACGCCTCATGTAGCGAGCCGGCCCGAAGCAACTGGCGCATCACCTCGGTCCGTTCGAGCCGTTTGCGGAACTGGTCGGCGCGATAGAAGATCGGCAACGTGTGCAGCCCGCGATTGATCTGCCACCCAAAGAGCCGGTGCCCGGTGATCGACGCGTCGTAATAGCCTTCCGGGGTCCAGAATGCCCACTCCCGATTCGCGCTGGGGAAGAAGCTCGCCAGCGGCTGCCAGGCGGGCAGGAGTTGGAAGGGCTTTCGCGGGGCGCCGTTTCGGGCATAGTCGAATGCCACCTGCGTGCCCCAAGGGAGCGTGCCGAGCTTCTCGAGCATCGCCGCCGGCCGAGTTTCCGTTTGAACCTCTCCTCGGGCAAACCAGCGAATCTTCGCGAGTACGTCGCCTTTTCTCATCCCCTTGCGCAGCAGCGGTCCGGCCGGCAGGATGCCGGTCACGACGAGCCGACCACCGCGCTGGGCGAAATCCGCCCCCCAACGCCCCAGCGGCGCGGCGCCTTGCTCGTGCTCTTGAAGGCTCCAAAACCGCACGGTGCCGTCGGCCGAGCCGGAGAGCACGTACCGCCCCTCGCGCGAGACACCGACCGAAGTGACGAAATCGTGGTGTCCGCGAAAGTGCCGCAAGATGGGACACGCGCCGCGTTCGGCCAGGGAGCAGACGTAGATGCTGTTTTGCACGTCGGTCCCCACGACGATCGCCCACGGCTTGCCTTGGCGATCCGGCAGCCAGCAGTAACAGCGGATGCGTCCCTCGTGAAGGCCGGGCAGTTGGGATTTCAGCGAGACCGCTGCCCGCGGCTTGTTGTTGCGATAGAGCCGCAATGTGCCGTCGCGCTCAGGCTTCGCCGACCACTCGCCGCGGCCCCAATCGGACGCGAGCCACTCGGACGCCTTGATCGGTGCACCGGCGCCGAGTTTCAGCCGCCCGGTGTCGAAAGTCTTGTCCAAATCGGCGTAGTCGTTGAACCCGCGATCCAGGGCTTTGGTTCCAAACGCGACGCGATAGAACGGCTTTTCGGCGGCGAAGGCGACCTTCCAGATTCGCTTGCCGGTGCTGCAAAGCGAGACGGCTTTCTTGTCGGCGCGCAGCGCGTCGGCGAATGTCTCGTCGCCGGCGCCGCTGATGCAAAACACCTCGCTGTTGCGTCCGCCGCAGTAGGCCAGCCGCTTGCCGTCGCCGCTGACGGCACAGGCGAGCACGTGATCGGCCGATGGGCGTTTGGCGACGAGCGAGCGGCCGTTGAAATCCCAGAGTTGCAGTTGGCCCTTGCCGTCGGCGGCGCCGACCGCCGTGCCGGCGACCAGGTGCCGGCCGTCGGGGCTGAAGCAAAGCGAAAGGACAACCGTAGAGGGCTTCGCGTGCTTGACGACTCGCCACTTGCCGTCAAATTCCCACAGGAAGAGGTTTCCTTCGAGATCGGCCGAGGCGAGCCGCTTGCCGTCGCGGCTTGCGGCCAGGGCGGTTACCAGACGGCCGTGCACCGCCTCGAGCGTCTGCGCGTCCTGCCGATCGTCGGCTTTGATTCGCACGAGCTTCCAGCGGAGTCGGGCGTCGGACTTGCCACCCACGTAAACCGGCACGATCACGTGCCGCCGGCCGGCGAAGACAACCGGTCGCAGCTTGGGCGCCAGGGCAATCCGCTTCGCCTTCTCGGCGCCGTAGGTTTGCGTGTCCTGCGGGTAGAGGGTAATCGGCTTCCACTGCCCTTTTCGCCAGAGCATGGCGCCGCCGGCGACGTCCATCGAAACGAGGTATTCTCCGTCGGCCGAAAAGTCGAGCGAGCAGACCGTCTGCCGATGTCCCTCGAGCACCGCCGCAAGGCTTCCGTCGACGGGATTGACCAGGAGGATTTCGCCCAGCGAGCCCATGGCCCCATACCCACCCAGGGCCAACAACTCATCGCCGGGCGAGGCGGCCAGGGCATAAATGCTTCCGCGCAACCCCCGGGCGACCTGCCAACGAATAGTTCGCTCTCGCAGGAAGACGCGCCGCAGGCTGCGCCTCACGGCCGCCACGTTCCAAACCTGGACG
>JAUWWA010000411.1 GCA_030617125.1 Pirellulales bacterium
CTGGATTGCGCGCCGTTGGGCATAGCACCCCGCCGCGGTGCTCATCGCAGCGGCGCGACCATGGTGGACTCGCCGGCGACGCGAGGCACGATTTCCGAGGACCGAACGTTCGTCGTCCGTGGCGGTGCACCGGGGGACGACACCGGCGGGCTTTCCACTTCGGCTGAGGCGCGCTCGTAGAAGTACGTCGTCTCCTCGCTGACCAGTCGAGTACCCAGGGATCTGCTATGCACTTCGGTGCGGAAGACGTGGTTGCCGGCCGTTTCGGCACGGACGTGAATCGTCAGCACCAGAGTGCCGCCCGCAGCTACCGAGGAGATCGGGCTGAAGACTACTTGGCCCGGCGCGATTTGGTGCTGCATGCCTTCAGCCGCGATTGGCTCGATGCCGCGCGAAAAGTAGGCGACCACTTCGACGTTCGGAGCGGTTTTCGTTCCGCGGTTGCGGATGTGCAGTTCGTAGGTCGCTTCCTCGCCCACCGGCACCGGGCCGACCGGGTCCTTCACGTTCAATACCAAATCAGCGATGGCCTCCACCTTAGTGGTAGTGCCGGCGGTTGCGGTCAGGTCGCCGTCGGCGATGGAGACGACATCCAAGCGGTTCGGCCCGGGCAGGCCGAGACGGCACTGAATCACGAAGGTTCGCTCGGCGGCCGGATCGAGACGATCGAGCGAAAACCGCAGTTTGTTTCCGACCACTTCCGGCCGGGCGTTTTCGATGCCGGAGAGGTACTTTGCGCCGCGCGGCATGTTTACCGAGAGCTTTACGTTCTTCGCTGCGGCCGTTCCGGTATTGCGTAGGCGAAGGCGATAGGTGGCCACCGCGTCGACGTACTGGACGCCCGGCCCTGCCACGTCGATCTCCAACGCGGCGCAACGCACCACGACTCGTTCGGCCAACTCGGCATGTGTGGGCCCGTTGCCGCGGACCTCGACGCGGATCAAGACGTTACCCACCTCCCGTGCGATCAACTCCATTTCGATCGTCCTCCGCTCACCGGCGGCCAGGGTTCCCAGATTTTGTGAGGTCGGCCGGTTGCCGCCCTGTCCGATCGGCATCAGTCGGATGATTACGTCTTCAGCGTCGCCGTTGCCGGTGTTGGCCAGATGCAGTTTGTAGACCTCTCTCTGGCCATAGAGGACCTCGCGTGGCCCTTCCAGCTTGATTTCCAGTTTGGGCTCCTGGACCTCGATCGTCGCCTGGGAGGCGCCCGGTTTGCACTCCCAGCGTACGCCCAGATCGAACGGCCGGCTCACTTGCGGCACAATCCGCAGGAGCAGGCGCTGCCGAACGTTCGCTTGCAGATCGCCTACTCTCCACCGCAACACTCGGCTGTCGCGACTGGCCGCCGGCGACTCCGTTGTGCCCTCGCTCGCTTCGGCGCCCAGCACGTCGGCCCACTCGGGAAGGTCGACGAAGACGACGACGTCATCGGCCGCAATCTCGCCAGAATTCTCGATCGTCACCTCATACCTCGACTCCTTGCCTACCGAAATCCGCCGCGGACCGGTGGTTTCGATACTCAGTGCCGGGCTCTTTCGGGCAAACAGAAGGTTATCATCACGCGGGGTGGCCGCCTTCGCCCTCGGTTGGCGCCGCGCCGTCCGAATCGGATTGGCCGTCTGCGGCGGGTGGGGGGCCGTAGAGTGCAGCGAAGCCCCGGTGGAAGTTGCCTCTCTTACTACGGCGGTTGCTGCCGGGTTCACAGTGTCCTTCGCCCGAATCGCCGAAGTGGGCCGCTGTTCGCTCGTCGGTAGGTCGGGCGCGATCCGCTCTATTTGGTGCACCTCCTTGGTGATCGGCCGCGGCGGCGTCAAGAGCTTCGAACCGGTCGGTGCCGGCGCTGCCGGTTGCACCTCCTTTGCCACCAATATGTCGGACGCGGTAGAGGCGCCGGCACTAGCAGACACCTCCTTCTCGTCATCCGGTATGAATGCCGATCGCTGTAACGCCGCCAATCGTTTGTGCAGGGTAGGCCGCTTTGGGGGTATTTCGGACGAAGCCTCGTTTGAAGGCGATTTCGATTCTCTTCGGGCCGGCGACGTGGCATGCTTCCTTGTAGGTTGCGAAGACTCCGCCGTGAGATTCGAGAGATTCCCCCAAACGCTTCCGGCCCGAGAAGAACTCGAACTGACGTGCTCGCGCTCCGGGTCGACCTTCCGTCGCGGCGGCCGCGAAGCCGCCCCGTGCCGACCGCTGTTCACACCGTCGGGCAGGATCCTATCGAACAGCGAGCGGCCAAAGGCGTCGACAACCCGGCCGAAGGCGTCCAATTGGTAAACCAGTGACTTGTCGGGCCGCGTCGGAGTCGCGTCCTCAGAAGGCGACACCTGCCCGAAGACTATCCCACACGACACGACACCCATAGCCAGCGTGACCGCGAGCAGTGTTTTGATGAGCATGACACCCCACCACGTAGTGTTTGGGACCGAGTACTCCAGACCGTATGGCAAAGCATACCGTCGTCAAGCGGTATCGGACATAACAACTTTAGCGGTTGAGTGAACTTTTTGGATTTGCTCGAAGAACCAATCAGCGAAGACTGGACATCCATGGCAGTATGCAGCATTGGGGAATTACGCGATGCCTGGGCAAGCTGGCTGGCGGGAAACGACGCGCGCAAGCTTACCCCACACGCACGAAAGCTTGCGTACCGCTGCGGACGGATGGTGGAAGCTGATAGCTGACACCTGGAAGCTTCCCCGTCGTCATTCCACCGTGACGCTTTTGGCGAGGTTCCGCGGCTTGTCAATGTCGCAGCCGCGCGCCGTCGCGATGTGATACGCGAGAAGCTGCAATGGAATACTGATGACAATCGGTTGGACGAACTCCTCGACGTGGGGTATCTCAATCACGTCATCGGCCAACTTGGCCGCCTCCGTGTCGCCTCGGCC
>JAUWWA010000134.1 GCA_030617125.1 Pirellulales bacterium
ACCAGAAACTCAGGCCCGGTGCCTCGCAGCACCAACTCGTCTGGATGGGCCGCGTCGCCACGATCGCCATGGTCCTGATCGGCCTGGCCTGGGTGCCGGTCATCCAAGGGGCAAGAGGGCTGTACCACTATCTCCAGGGCGTGCAGGGTTACCTCGCGCCGCCGATCTTCGTCGTTTTCTTCTTCGGCGTGTTCATGAAACGCTTAAACGGCAAAGGATGCCTGGCGGCGCTGATCGTCGGCTTCATTCTTGGGATGTTCCGCCTGGCCGTCGATACGCCCGTCTCGCTGGGACTGCAAGGGTTCAAAGGCGGATACCCGGAAGGCACGTTCCTGTGGATCGTCAACAACATCTACTTCCAGTACTACAGCCTGTTCATTTTTATCGTTTCGGCCGTCGTGATGATCGGCGTCAGCTACATGACGCAGGCGCCCTCGCTTGAGAAGATCCAGGGCCTTACCTACGGCACCATTACCGAGCAAGATCGGCTCAAATCGCGAGGTAGTTGGGACTGGAAGGACGTGGCGACCTCGGTGCTCGTCTGCCTGGCGATCCTCGCGGCATACCTCTACTTCCGCGGCTGAACCCCATAAAGCCGCGACCGTTGATCGCGCCCGTCGGTTGGGTGGCTGGGGCAGAGCGAAGCGATTCCCCAGCCATCCCCGCGCCTTTCTTTCTTGGGCGCGACCACCGGTCGCGGCTTTGTGCTCGATGGTCGGTCGCGGCTTTGTGGGGGATTACCGCTTCGTCTGGGCGCCCCGATCGGCGGTCGCGGCGTCCGGGGCGTCCGTCGCCGGTTTCTCTTCCGCCTCCGGCGGGTCGGCCGGCTGGAAGTATCGCTCGTCGTACAACGCCAATGCGTGAAGCGCGTGCATCACCGAGCCGATCTCGCGGGTGCTCAGCGACCGGACGTTGCGGCGGTAACGGTTGCCGTCTAACACACGATTGACAAGTTCCACGGAACGAACCACGTGCGGGTCTTCCAGACGCTCTTCGGGCAACGAGAGGGCGAGCCACTCGAGCACCCGGCCGGTGGAGCGCAACTGCGTGGCCGTGTCGCGGCTACTTGCCGTGCCGGTCACGAAGCGGGGACTCCAACTGCCGTCGGCGTTCTGATGCGCCAGCGCGAAGTCGTGAAACTTGTTTAAGAACTCTTGCACCCGCGCGTACTGTCCGATGATCGGCTGCCTCCGCTTCGCGCGGCGGTAGAGTACGTAGCTGAGTCCCATCAGGCGATCCATGCCGTCGTCCCGCGCGCCAACGACGGGCGCTGCGAGTTCTTCTTTGACGATCCGTTCGAGCGACCACGTCTCACCCAAGTCGTTCTGCCAGGTCGCGTCCTTGACGAAGTGCGTCAAGCCGATCAGCTTCAGCGACAGGTCCGTTGCGGAGCGGCAACTGAGTTTTTCGTATTCGACCAGGTCGGCGACGGTGCGAACGTCCTTGCCGACGCGAGCGGGGTACGACGGTGGGACCCGGGCAAACGCCAGCGCGGCCAAGAGTTGGGAAGGCCGATCTTGCAGTCCATAGCCGATGCGCGCGGCGATCCGCCCCTCGCAAATCCCCAGCGGCTCGTAGCCGGCGCACGGATAGTTCCAGCACAGGCACGTAATGCCGTTGATCTTCCTGCCGGAGGAGCCGCCCAGCAGCACTTCCGCGTGGCAGCCGTAGGGCAGGCATGCGAGCATGATCTCGGTGGCGGAGTTGTCTCGGGTGTTCAGCGGCCGTTGCTGATGCTCGGCCAAGGTCCTGCGCACGCGATCGCGCAACGCGGTCATCTCCGGCGTAAGTTCCCGGATCGGCTTGGGTTCGGCCTTGGGCGGCGCCTCGGGTTCGGCCGTTCCTGCGGTGTCGCTGGCGGCATCTTCCGCGGCGTCATTCGAGGTGTCGTTCGCCGGCGCGTCGGTTTCTTCGCCGATCAGGAATTCCGGCTGCCGGGCATACGGCGGCATCGCCGGAAGCAGCACCGGACCCTCCGGCACGGTCTCATCCACGCTCGCCGCTTTTTCGTCGCCGTCGGAGTGCGTCGCCGCCACGATCGGCAACACCAGACAGCTCAGGAGAACACAGATTGGCAAGATTGAGAGGTTACGAGACATGGTGCTCTTCATCCTCTTATATGGGAAAGTGAGTGCTGGGAGACTTCCGGTTACAACCCGGCCGTGGGTTTTGTCGAGGGTTTGGCGGCCGTTTTCGGGATGTTCTCTTGTCTGGGTCGGTCGATCAGGAAGCCGCCGGAACTGCCCCGCTGGATGTAGCAGTGGTTTTTGGCGCCGCAGCCATACTTGTCGGTGCCGCCGTAATCGACGACAAAGCTGAAGTTGCCTCCACAACGGGGCATGCTGTGGTACGAGACGCCGGAAGAGGCGCGGCCCTGGCGGTAACCTTTGTAGACGTCGTCGCCGTCGTAGTCGAACAGCACGCCGAGCCCGGCCTGCTTCCCGACGCCTTCGTTGCCGCTGTAGCGATCGTCCCCACCGAAATCGCACAGGTATCCGACCGAGCAATCCCAGGAGAAGCCGACGCCCATGATCGTGCTGTTGTAGGTGTCGTTGCCTTGGTCGTCGAAGAGGAACCCCAAGGCGTAATGGCAGCCGAAGCCGTTGCTGAACCGCGTAAAGCGGCGCTGGGTACGCTTGCCGCCGTTGTAGGCCTGCCGGGTATAGCCGAGGCGCTGGTCGTTTCCGCCGAAGTCGCGGGCGAACCCGGCTCCGCACCAGTACCCTCCGCCGTGCGAGAGCTAGTCATATTCGTAGAGGTCGTCGCCGCCGCCGTCGAGGATCACGCCGATGCCGCCGTTGGCCACGCCGCGGAGTCCTCCGCCCATGCCTTGTCCCCAACCTTCGTATCCCGGGGTCGGGTTGTCGTCGTCGAGATAGGAGTTCAGGTACATGCCGCCGCAGTAGTAGTGATCCTTGCCGTCGAGGTCGTCGAGCAGGCCGAAGCCCAACGGTCCGCCCATGCCCTGTGCCCACAGGGCGGCGTGATAACGATCGTTTCCGTTGCGGTCGATGAGGATTCCGGTCCCTCCCATGGCTTGCCCCTGGACGCGCCGGATACCGACGTAGACGTCGTTGCCGGCGTAATCGATGAGAATCCCCGCCCCGGCAATGCAGGAGCCCTGCGCGACGTCCCTGGCGCGATAGACGTCGTCGCCGGCGCAATCGAGCAACATCGAGACGCCCAGGATGGCCGAGCCTTGCACGCCGGGCTTCGTGCCTTCGTAGGCGTCGTTGCCGTCGAGGTCGATGATAATCAGCACCGGCCGCTTCAGCGCGACCGACCCCTCGTAGTAAACGTCGTCGCCGCCGAGATCGATGACCACGCCCACGCCGGGCATTTTATCCAGCCGATACGTGTTCTTCTGGCGGCCGCCGATCAGGATCGCGCCGCTGGGCGTATCGATCCGGCCGACCATCCCACCGCCGACGCCGGCGATCGTAACCGTTTCGTCGTCCGTCATGGCGGCGAGTTGTTCGAGCAACCTGGGATCCGCGATCGGGATCAGCACCTCGACGGCGTCGTGCATCGCACGGCGGTCGAGCTTTTCCATCAGGTCGCACATGCGGCGCCCGGTGGAGTTGCTTCGCAGGGCATGGCCGACGCGGGCCTGGCCGGTGAGGATCGGATAGAGATTATCGGTGAGCTGCCGGATTTCGCGCTTGTCCAACGGGGAGAGGGCCTTGCAATAGGCGAGTTGGGCGTCGGTCAGCGCCCGCTTGATCACTTCCAGGGCCTGCTCGGGCGAGTCGACCTCGGTGAACTTGCGAGGTTTGCGTTGCTTGAGGTCGAGCTTCTCGGCGGCAGTCGCCAGCACCCGGCCAAGACCCTCGTGATCGTCGAGAACCGCCTTGTGCAGCAAGCGAGTGAATTGCTCGGCCTCGCCCACGGCTAGCAGCGGATTGCGAAACAGATGTTCGTACCACTTCAACCGGCAATTGCCCTTTACCTCCGAACCGGTATACCGGGCGGCGGTGCTGCGGAGTTGCCAGTCGGCGTAGCGGCGGAAGCGGTCGAAACGTTCGTAGATGCCGCGGCGGCGCAGCCCCTTGACGATCTCCTGCTGCAACCGCGTGACCATGCCCGGCGCCGGCGACTCCCCCGCCGCGTCGGCCTCTGCCGAGGGCGATTCGGCTTTGTCGGACTCGTCGGCCTTCTTGGGGGACGTTCCCTCAACGGCGGCGGCGTCCAAGGCGGGACCGGACTGCTCGTCAGGCCCTTCGGCCGATGCGATGGAGAAGCCGCCGATGGCCAGCACGACCGCCGCGAAAAAGGAAATCGAGGTAGGGCAGCTTGACGCGCGAGTGAAACTCAGTAGATCTGCCCACCCACTAGGTCGCTTCATCGTGCGCCTCCTGTCGTCGACCCTGCATGGACATTTCGACCCGTGCCGGGCCGCGTGGCACGATGGTCCTCATGACAACCAGCGCGGATTATCGTAGCACAGGCTTCCAGCCTGTGGCTGGGCGACACAGGCAAGATACCCGTGCTCCATAGGGAAGTTATACGCGATCAATCGGCGAGTTCTTCTTTCCACCTTGAACTCCAGAGGCCGCGTTACTCCAGCATCCGCGAAATCGGGAGGAAACTCTCGCGATAAGCGCACTTGCGCAAAGTAGACAGTCTATTCACACTCAGGACTTCCAGCGGCTACTACTCGGGGAACACCGGCAGTGCAACCCCTCCCATCGACGCCGGCAGCACGATGACCTTCAACGGATTGGCCGCCGCGCCGTCGCCGCGGATGATGATTATTTCGGCCTCGATCGCGTCGGCCAACGGCAGCGCGGGCAACTTCAGTTGCACGCCGAGGTCGTACCAGCCGAGGATCTCGCCTTCAAGCTCCAGTCCGCCCATGCTGACGATTGCTCGCCCCGGTTGCGGGCCGAGGCCTTCACCAGCCACCAGGATTTCGGCGCCGCCGGCCGCCTCGGGCGGTTTCACCTCGAACACGACCGGGTCGATCGGCAACACGTCGGCCCGGGCAATTTGCGTTCCGTTGTTCGCCTCCGTTGACTCGGCGACTTCACGATGCGCATCGACAAGCACGTGCAGCGTCGTGAACGGGAGCGGTTCGCCCTGGGCGTCGAGACCCATCGAGTACGCCTCGATCGGCAGCCGGACATCGACGCTCTGGATGGCGTCTGATTCGATTGAAGTCACGCGAATGCCCGACTGCAGCAGGCCCTCGGCGAGGTTCGCGTCGTTGGCGGCAAAGAGCACCACATTGAACGGCTGAGTGATCGACCGCTCGCTGTTGTTGCGGAACCACACGCGGTAGCGCGGTCCGAGCTTCTGTTCGGGATGGCCCGGATCGACAAACCGCACGGCCAGCAGTTGCAGGTCGAACTGGCTGCCGATCATCACCGGCGCCACGTCGACCCAGGTGCCGGAAGACACCATCGGCAGCGCCACCCAAACCGGCGTACGCCACCAAACCCATAGCGGGCAAGGCCTGTAGAAGATCGGCCGGCACCAGATCGGCCGAGGATCCCAATAGGGATGGACATGATAGTGCCACGACCAATGCACCCACGGATGCCATTTCGGATACCACCACACGCCCGCGAAGTGACCGGGGCCCCAGTAGTGGAACTGGAAACACGCCTTCGCATAGTGCGGGCTGATCAGGCCGTGGTGGATGAAGTGCGGGTGGTGCCCCTGAAGGTGAATCTTCGCGTGTTTTGCATGAGCGATGGCATGTTTGTGCAAGTTAAGCCGGCGAGCCACGTCGCCCTTGTGCTTCATCTTGTACTGGTCGGCCAGCTTGATTTTCTTGGCGACCTTGCCCTTGGTCAGCGAGGCCAACTGGCCGGACTTGAGTTGGTCGTGAAATCGCACCTTCTTGTGTGAAAGCGTCCCCGGCTTTAGCTTCGGTCCACCTGGCTTTGCCCAGCGG
>JAUWWA010000191.1 GCA_030617125.1 Pirellulales bacterium
ACGGCGGCGAGCATCTCGACCAGCCGGACGACGCCCTTGCGCAGCAGCGGCTCGCCGCCGGTTAAGCGCAACTTGCGAATGCCCAGCCGGGCGGCAACCCGGACGAAATGCTCGATCTCCTCGTACGACATGATGTCGGCGTGGGAGCGAAATTCCACACCCTCGGCCGGCATGCAGTACGTGCAGCGGAGGTTGCAGCGGTCGGTCACCGAGATCCGCAGATCGGCGTGCTCGCGGCCATGGCGGTCGATCAGGCGGTCAGACATTTTGCTTTCCTGCTGACTTATCCGGGTGGACCCAATCGCTGGCGCCGTCGGCGTAGTTCTCTTTCTTCCAGATGGGGACGACCTGCTTGATGCGATCGATCAGCCACTCAGCGGCCTCGAAGGCCTCGCGGCGGTGGAGTGAACTGGCGGCGACGGCCACGCTCGCCTCGCCGACGCCCAGGTGTCCCAGCCGGTGGATGATCGCACAGTCGGTAAGCGGCCACCGCTGCCGGGCTTCCGTTTCCAGTTCCGCGAGCTTCTTTTCGGCCATTTCCGGATAGCACTCGTAGTCGAGCGAGTCGGTTTCTCGCCCGTCGGTCGTTTTTCGCACGGTTCCCAGGAAGACCACCACCGCCCCGGCGGCCGTAGAGCGTGCGGCATCGACCACGGCGGGAACGTCTATCGGCTGATCGGTCAGTTGGATCATGGCACCCTGGTGGGGGTAGTTGCCGTCTCACGTGCCACTATTTTATACGTCGTGCCTCGCGATGTCGATGCTCGGGACCGGGGACGCGAAGTGGACGGTGGTTGACGAGGCCGGGGAGTCATCGGTAGAATGCCACCAGTATTGTGGCGCCGGCGCTGCCCACCGTGAATATTACGCCGGGGGGGTGCGCCGGACGTTTACTTCTTGCTCCAGGTGTGTTCACATGAGGCCAAATGCCGCATGGGGGTGCGCAGATCTGTTTCGGAGGACGTGACCATGAACTGGACACAGTGGAAGAGGCTGTTGTCGGCGTTGGGTGTTGTTTTTGCGATCGGGGCGTCGATCGGCACGCTTCAGGTGTTCGCCAAGGAGCAGGACACCGCGAAAGCCGAGGAGAAGACTGATGCCCAGCCGGCGGACGAGAAAGAGGAAGGTGAAGAAGTCGAGGAAGGCGAAAAAGTCGACGAGGACGCAGAGGATATCCTTGAATTGCCGGACGATCCGGCGGAAGTCGAGAACTACATCCAGCAGTGGATGGAGGCCCGGCAAAGGAAATTGGAAAAGCGGCTTCGCGAGGACCCCGCCTGGAAGGCCTCGCACGAGGAGGCGGCCGTCATCAAGGCGGGCGACGACCTGAAACCCGGCGCGGTCCAGAACTTTTGCCTAGACCGCGATGGCAACCTGCTGATCGGCTGCAGCGGGGCGGGCATCGAGTACGTCCAGGGCTCGACGCCCGGGGCGTTTGAAGTCAAGACGATTGAAGAGCCCGCCGAAATCCGAGTGATCAGCCCTGAAGGCAAGCGGTTGAAAACATGGAAGATCGACGTGAAGCCGGAAGCAATATGCGTGCATCGCGACGGGACGATCTTCGTCGGCGGCGACGGCCGTCTGGCCAAGCTCGATTCTGGCGGCAAGCTGCTGGCCACCGTCCGCTCGCCCGCCTTGCCGGAACCCAAGCCCGAACCGCCAGGGAAGGCCGAAGAGGCCGAATCCGAAGAGGCCGACCCAAAGGAGGACGCGAAGGAGAAGGAGACCACGAAGAAGGAATCGAAATCGCTCTTCCAGGCGATGATCGAGGCCATACTGGGGGAGAAGAGCGAAGAAAAAAAGGCCAGGGAGGCGGCCATGGCCAAGGCGATGGAGCGGCGAAAACGCAATATCACGGGCATCGCGGTGAGCGATCGGGACCTGTTCGTGGCCTGCCCCGCTTCAAAGGGCTACGGCTATGCGGTCTACCGGCTGGACCATGAGTTGAAGAACCCGGTGAAGATCGTCGACCGGTTGCGAGGTTGCTGTGGGCAAATGGATATCCAGACAAAAGACGGCGAACTGTGGGTCGCCGAGAACGCCCGGCACCGCGTCACCCGATACGATCGCGACGGCAAAGAACTCTCGCACTTCGGCAAGCGGGACCGCAAGCAGGCGGATTGCTTCGGCGGCTGCTGCGAGCCGAAGAACCTCCGCTTCGGCCCCGGCGGCGAGGTCTACGCCGCCGAGTCGGGACCGCCGGTTGCCGTAAAGCGATTCTCCCCCAAAGGCGAGTTTCTCGGCGTGGTCGGCCTGCCGAAGTTCAAGACCGGTTGCGTTCGAGTGACTGTCGCGATAAGCGCCGACGGTCGTCGCGTGTACGTGCTCAACACGTCCGAGAACGCGATTTGCGTGTTGGAAGACAAGCGGTGCCGGCCCACGCACAAGCAAGTCGCCACGATCTCGGTTGCGCACGGCGAGAAGCCTGCCGAGCTGCATACGTTTTGCCTCGACAAAGACGACAACCTGCTGGTGGCCTGTGGCGGAAAACGAGTGTCCTATGTCAAGGGATCTGCCGGAAGGGAAATGAAGATGATCGACGAACCGGCCGAAATCCGAGTGCTTAGTCCCGAAGGCGACCCGTTGCGGGTCTTCTCGCTCGACTTCAAACCGTCGGCGCTGAACATCGGCGAGGATGGAATGATCTACGTCGGCGGCAACGGTCGCCTGGCCAAGCTCGATTCGGGCGGCAAAGTGCTCGTCGCGGTTGACGCCCCGCAGGTCGCCGAGTTGGGGCCGCTGCCCCCGCTGCCGGAAAAAACGGAAGAGGACGAGGTGCAGCGAAAGGCCCGGCAAGAAAAGGCTGCCGAGTTGGAGCCCCTGCATCGCGAGGCGATGAAAGCCTTCCAGGAATCCCAAAAAGAGCTTGTCGCCGCCGAGGACGACGAAGCTCGGAAGGCTGCAGAAGCTTGGAAGGCTGCAAAGGCCAAATCCGAGAAGGCGATGGCCGAAATCATCGACCTGGGCAAGCAACTGCGCGAGACACGAATGACTCCCGAAACGCTCGCCATGCATCAACGGGCCGCGGCAATGCGCAAGCAAGCGGTCACTGGAATTGCGATTACCGGCAAGGACGTGTTCGTCGCCGTCCCCGAGGTCAAGGGCTACGGTTACGCAGTCTGGCGTATGGATCGCGACTTGAGGAATCCGGAAAAGATCGTCGATCGGCTGCGCGGCTGCTGCAGCCAGATGGACATCCAGGCCCACGACGGCATACTTTACGTTGCCGAGAATGGCCGCGCCCGCGTGGTCCGCTACTACCGCGACGGCAAACAGCTCTCACACTTCGGCAAGCGGGACCGCAAGGGCATCGAAGGGTTCGGACGCTGCTGCAACCCCATGAATATCCGATTCGGCCCCGGCGGCGAGCTTTACACTTCGGAGGCCGGTTTGGGGCGGATCAAGCGCTATAGCCCGGAAGGCGAACTGCTCGGGCTGGTGGCGAAGGCCGAACTAGTACCGGGATGCAAGCACGTGGCAATCGGCGTAAGCAAGGACGGCAACCGTGTCTACATGCTCGACATCACCCGTCACCACATCGTCGTCATGCAACGGCGGCAGCCCGCCGACGCCGACACCTCAACCGAGGAGACCTCGACCGGAGAATCCACGTGACGCGACTGTCCGCCTTGTCGCAGTGTATCCTGCTGACGGTCGTCGCATTTGCCTTGCCGCTGAACCCGACGGGGGCCGCGGCGGTCGAGCGCCCGTTGACCGTCGTCGTCATGGACCCGATGGCCCTGCCGCTGTCATGCGATTGCGTGCAGGGCTACGCCCAACGCAACTATGATGCGCTCGCGCGGTTCCTCGAAAATCAACTGCCGCGCCGGGTGCGCGTGATCTATTCGGAGAGCCTCGGCGGTGCTATCCGCCAAAGCGGCGACGGCGCGGTTGATCTGATCGTCGGAAAGGATTCCGTGGTGAGGTTCGATGCCGTGGCGTGTAAGCGGAACGTCCGACCGATCGCGGCGCTTGGCGACCGAGAAGGCAAGACGACTTTCACGGGCCTGTTTGTGGTGCCGGCCGCCGATCCCGCCGGGAGCCTGGCCGATTTGAAGGGCTATCGCATCTTGCTGGGTCCGCCCGCCTCCGCCGAAAAGCATTCCGCTGCCTTAGCCGCGCTCCGTGCGGTCAGTGTCACGATGCCCAAGAAGCCGGAAACCCGGGCCGGCTGCGGCGAGGCGGCGATCGACGCGATCGAAAGCAAGACGAAGCCCGGCACGGCCGCCGTCATTTCCAGTTACGCCGCGGCTCTGCTGGAAGGCTGCGGCGCGATCGGCAAGGACGAGTTGCGCGTGATTGGGCAGACGGCGCCGCTGCCGTTTGTCAGAGTGTTTGCGGCCGATTCGCTCAACGCGGCACAGCAAGCCGAGATCCTCAAGGCATTACTGGCGGTGCGTAACCGTCCGGCCTTGCTGGCGGCCTTGGAGTCGAAAGACGGGTTTGTGGAGATTGCGGCCGATTCGGTGGATTCGTCGAACGCGTCGGCGGGCGAGTGGCCCCAGTGGCGGGGGCCGCACCGCGACGGTGTCGTCCCCTGGCTGCCCAAGAAGTTCTCCGACTGCACGAAGATCGTCTGGAGAAAACGGATGACCGGTGCGGGACTGGCGGGCATCGCCGCCACACGCCGGTACGTCATCGTTGCCGACCGCGATGCGAAGGACCAAGACGACATCTTTCGTTGCCTTCATGCCGACACCGGCAAGCAGGTATGGCAACTGCGATACCCGGCCCCGGGAAAGCTCGACTACGGCAACTCGCCCAGAGCGACACCGGTAGTACGCGACGGCAAGGTTTATCTGCTCGGTGCGTTTGGCGATCTGCACTGCCTGAGACTGGCCGACGGCACCGTGGTCTGGAAGAAGAACCTCGCCGGCCAGTTCGGGGCCAAGCCGCCGATCTGGGGCTATTGCAGTTCGCCGTTGCTGGTCGACGACAAGTTGATGGTCAACCCCGGTGCAAAGCGTGCTTCGTTGGTCGCGTTCGATCGGC
>JAUWWA010000377.1 GCA_030617125.1 Pirellulales bacterium
GCAAGATCCGGGGTGGGCAGATCTCCATGATCTTTCAGGAGCCGATGACCTCGCTCAATCCGGTCTTCACGATCGGCGCGCAGATCATCGAGGCGATCCGCCTGCACCAGAACGTCAACAAAGTCGAGGCCCGGCGGCTGGCCGTCGAGATGCTCGATAAGGTGAAGATCCCCGCCCCCGAGCAGCGAGTGGGCGAGTATCCGCACCAATCGTCGGGGGGAATGCGGCAGCGGACGATGATCGCCATGGCGCTGTCGTGCAACCCCCGGCTGCTGATCGCCGACGAGCCGACCACCGCGCTCGATGTGACCATCCAGGCGCAAATCCTCGACCTCCTGCGACAGCTCCAGGCCGATGTGGGCATGTCGATCCTGATCATCACGCACGACCTGGGCATCATCGCCGAAATGGCCGACGACGTGGCCGTGATGTACGCCTCGAAGGTGGTCGAGTACGCGCCGGTCGCCGAGCTGTTCGGCAAGCCGTTGCACCCGTACACGCATGGGCTGTTCAAGTCGCGCCCGGAGATGGGCAAGCCGAAGACTGAAAAACTGAAAACGATCGAGGGGATGGTGCCCAGCCCGCTGCGGTTTCCCCGCGGTTGCAAGTTCCATCCCCGCTGCCCGTACCGCCAGGGCCGATGCGAGACGGAAGAGCCCGAACTGCGCGAGATCACGCCAGGCCATTCGGCTCGATGTCACTTTGCCGGCGAGTTGAAATTTGAGTAACGCCACACAAAACGAATCGCTCCTGAACGTTGTCAACTTGAAGGTGTACTTTCCCGTGCGCAGAGGCGTCTTCTCGCGCGTCAGCGGCTATGTCAAGGCGGTCGACGACATCAGCTTCCACATCCGCGAGGGTGAAACGCTCGGGTTAGTCGGTGAATCGGGATGCGGCAAGACGACCACCGGGCGTTCCATCCTACGGCTGGTCCGGCCGACCGCCGGCCGCGTACAATTCGCGGGGATCAACGTTATCACAAGCCGGGGCAACGAGCTGCGCCGGCTGCGGCGCAACATGCAGATCGTCTTCCAGGACCCCTTCGGCTCGCTCAACCCGCGAATGACCCTCCAGGGCATCGTCGAAGAAGGCCTAATCGTTCACCGGCTCGGCAACAAGCAGAAACGGCGGGACGTGGTCAACCACACGCTCGAACAAGTGGGCCTCGACCCCGGCTACGTCAATCGCTACCCGCACGAATTTTCCGGCGGCCAGCGCCAGCGAATCTGCGTTGCCCGGGCGCTGGCGCTTCAGCCGCGGTTCATGGTCCTCGACGAGCCGATCTCCGCGTTGGACGTGTCGATCCAGTCGCAGATCATCAACCTGCTGGTCGAGCTGCGGGAGCGGCACCAACTCACTTACCTGTTCATTTCACATGATTTGTCGGTCGTCGAATATATATCCGATCGTGTGGCGGTGATGTATCTTGGCGAGATCGTCGAGACGGCCACCAGCGAGGAGCTTTACGGCAACCCGTTGCACCCGTACACGCAGGCGTTGCTTTCGGCAGTGCCGACGATGGACCCGGAGAAACGTCGCCGGCGGATCATCTTGAAGGGCGACGTTCCCAGCCCGATCAACCCGCCCAGCGGTTGCCGCTTCCATCCGCGATGCCCCTTGGCTATGAAGATCTGCAAGTGCGAGGTCCCGCGGGAACTGGACCTCGACGGGCATAAAGTGTGCTGCCACGCAGTGGAGATACAATTACGAAACCGCGCCCAGCAGCCCTCATAAACCCGCGACCGGTGGTCGCGCTCAAACAACCACAACCACCGGTTGCAGTGACACGGCGCCACCACCTGTCGCAGCTTTGTGGCGCAACCGCCAAAACAAAAAACGCCGCCGCTTCGCCCAAGCGAAAGCGGCGGCGTTGGGATCAAACCTCTCGCCGACTGCGACTGGATGCGTCGCTGCGAGACGAGCGGGGATCGGGCGTGCCGTTGCACCAGCCGTTGGTGATCCCAGCTCACGCCTATGGTTTGGCACCTCCGTCGGTATGAACGGGCGAGAGGCTTGATCGCACGCACGGCGGCTCCGGCTGGCCGGAGCCGCCACGCAACCGACTGCGTTCTGGTAAGGGTATCGGCAACAGGTACTGGAAACCGGTAGCGGAATTTTTCGCGTCCCAAGGACGGTTCGGCCGCCACACCTCAAGTACACTATCTTTCCTAAACTAACTTAATTATACCTTACTGAATCGGGAGACGGCGTTGCTGGGCCGTTGCAGAAGGGCAGCATCGCACAATATGGGTTAACCAGGCAGACTGCGCTGACTGCATCGCGGCCTTGGCGTACTTTCCCGTGAAGTTGCCCTTTTATGAGCAATCCGCCATGATGGTCCCTTGCAAACGCCTAGCGTCTGCCGTATACTATTGAGTTCGTGGTGACGGGGACTTCCACGGTGGTAGTCGCCGTCGCGTAGGTGTTCGGGCATCGTCGCTTCGGCGGTGGAACCGGACGATGTGTTTCTGCGGGCATTGTTCCCGCCTTGTTGAGGAGATTGGCAGCAATGCCACAGGGTGTAATTAAGAAGATTGTTGTGGATCGTGGTTTCGGATTCATCTCGGCGGACGGAGGCGATATCTTCTTCCACCATTCGGCGGTGCCGGAGGGCCGATTTGACGATTTCCAAGAAGGGCAGCCGGTTGAGTATGAACTCGAAGAGGGCGCCGGCCGTGGTCGCGGAAAAGGACCACGTGCGGCGTCGGTAAAGCCCGTTTGAGGTCAGACCGCAAGGGGGGACAGGTACATTTCGCTCGCTCCTGTCCCCTTCTACTTGCTGCACGAGTTACTTCTTCTGGATCCAGACGTTGCGGTACTGGACCTTATTGCCATGGCCCTGCAAGTGCAGCGGCCGCGGGCCGGGTCCTTCGCGGTCGCGGCCGGCAGTGGCTCGCGGCAATTTAAGGCCGTGGATCACCACGCCGTTGTGACCGACCGTCATGCGGGCGTTGGCCACCTTCTTCTTGCCTTCGTACTTCGGTGCGGTGAAGTCGATGTCGTAGGTCTGCCATTGCATGGGCGGCAAGCACATGTTGACGTTGGGGTCGCGAATACTGTACAGCCCGCCGCACTCGTTGTGGCGGCCTTCCAACCCGAATGAATCGAGCACCTGCACTTCATAGCAGTCGTGCAGATAGACGCCGC
>JAUWWA010000140.1 GCA_030617125.1 Pirellulales bacterium
GCCAGACTGGCAGTATCCGGTTGTCTGCGACACGGCAGCCGGCCAGATCCAGTACGACAACTTCGAGGGCCGCTGGGGCGACCAGAAGGAATTGGATCGGTTCATGCAAGCGTATGCCGTGGAGAAAGCCCGTATCGAAGCGCGTCGGCGCGGCCATTCGGTCACCGAGCAGCAACTCCAGGACGGCTCGATCAAGTTGACCATTCAGGTCGCAGGAGGTGTGGCATGAAGACGATTGAAATCATTGTGTCGCCCGAAGGCAAGACATCGGTACAAACGCTGGGCTTCACCGGCTCATCCTGCCGCGACGCCAGCCGTTTCATCGAGCAGGCTTTGGGGAAGCGTACGGGCGAAAAGTTGACAGCCGAGTTCCACCAAGCCGAATCGGTGCGGCAGACCAATCAGCAACTCGGCCGCTGAGTGGCGGCACCGAGCAACCCGGAGACTTGCCCATGAGAATAGCGATAAACTTCTGGAGGCGCCTCTGGCCATTCCTCCATAGCCGGCAGACATCGAGTCCGAATCCCTCCAGACCAAATCATAACGGCGGCCCGCGAATCTTTCTGGTCGTCGAAGGCGTCAACGATATCCAGTTCCTGCGGCGGATCAGTGCAATCCTGCACATCGACGATCCGCGCATGCCCAACCTGTCGGCCATGGAACGCCGCGGAGAACTGATCTTCGTTCCTTTCGGCGGCGGCGATGTGTCGTTATGGACGGACCGGTTGGCCGGTCTGGGCCGGCCGGAGTTTCATCTGTACGACCGCGAAATGCCACCCGAAACCGAATCCCGTCAGCGAATCGCGGATGCAGTCAACCGGCGACCTCGATGCCAGGCCGTGTTGACTGGGAAGCGGAACCTCGAAAACTACCTCGCGCCGAGTGCTATCCGAGAAGCCGGCGCCGTCGACATCACGTTCTCTGACCACGACGATGTAGCCGACTTTGTTGCCCAGCAGATGCACGCACGCCTCAATGGACAGCCGCCCTGGAACGACCTGCCGGCACGCACGCGAAAGCGTCGCCGCGACCGCGCGAAAAAGTGGCTCAACACCCGGGCGGTCGAGCGAATGACACCACAACGCTTGGCCGTGCGAGACCCGGCCGGCGAGGTCCGCTACTGGCTGGCGACGATCGCACGGCTGGCCGGCCGGTCGTAGGCGACAAACCTGCGTCTGCACGGGCATTCTGACGCCCGCCCTGCATCGTTCTTACCTGAGCAGGTACCGGGGCAACATACAGGCGAGAAGCTTCCCGCGGAGTTTCACCGGAGTGAATCGGTGCGGCAGGCCGATCAGCAGCGGAACTGATCTGTAATCGATCCTGGCCCAGGTCTAGTATGACAGCGCCACTTAGCCTGAAAGCCGCAAGATGTTGTATTGCTAGCGTTGGTGTCAGCACAAGATGTTGTGCCGTTTTCGCTAGGTGGCGCTGTCATACTAGCCACGGGCGGCAGTTTCAAGATACGGGCCATTCTCGGCACGTCTCATGCCGCACGGCTTGTCGAGACAAACCAACGGCAAAACCCTGCTCCTCAGCAGTGCTGCGTGCGTCTACCCGTCCAGTTTCCAGCCCTCGCGGTACTTGCGGCTGAGCAGCTCGTTCGCCTTGCTGTTGTTGGTCACGCGGCCGGCATCGCCGTCGTATTGAGTTTTTCTAAGATGCGGTCGCCGGGGCGGCCTGCCTGCTTTCGCTTGCGGCGACTGGCGCCACGTGCAAAAATGGTATGCATCCCGGTTGGACGTGGGCTTTCGGACGACGATCAGAAGGAGCACAAACGATGAGACTGTACGCCGCAATCCTTGTCGCCCTCTTCGTGTGTCGGACAGGCCTCACCGCAGATTTGCCAGCCGAAGTCGCTTCGACGGCGGAGGGCTTTGACTACTTCGCAAACAACTGGAACATTGTCGGCCTGAAAGACTACGTTCACGGCAGTCGCATCACGCCGGACAACGAGTTGCTGCTCTCCGGCAAGACGCCCGTGCAAGTTCGCATCGGCCCCGACCGCATGCCCTTGAGCCGGGCACACGGCAAGCGGGCCATGCACGGTTGGATGCCGATTATCCTCGTCGACGCCGTCCAGGGGCCGGTGCGATACGAGATTGCCTACTGGGCCACACCGCTGCCGGACTTGGAGGATTGGCGGAAGGCGTTCGATTGGCCCACCGAGGGGGAGAACTTCCTCACCTGGATTCGAGTCAAGGCCACCAACACGTCCGACGAGCAAGCCGAGGCCCGCGTCGAGATTGGGCCAAACGCCAACAGCAACCGCCCGTCGCGATTCGTCCAGCAGCAGGCCGATCCGAAAAGCGACAAGGAGCACACCCGCTCGTACGCCTGGTCGTGGCGTCTGAAGTCCGGGGAGACGGCGGAAGACGTTGCCCGGTATACGTTCTTCCCCGCGGACGACCCCCGGGCCTACGACCGGCAGGACGCCGAAGTGTGGCTCCGGCGGACGGAGGAGTTCTGGCAAGGCATGGTGGACCGTGCGGCGAAGATCGAGGTGCCGTGCCGCAAGGCCAGCGAGTCGTTGCTGGCCGCCCACGTTTGCCAGATGATTGCCAACGACCACGGCGAGGTCCACGGCGGGGAGAACTTCTACGACGTGTTTTACATTCGCGACGGGGCGTACCAGGTGATGGAACTGGAAGAAGCCGGCTTCGGCGAGTCGGCCCGCAAGGCCGTTGAGTTCTATCTGAAACGCCAACGCGACGACGGCCGATTCGAATCGCAGAGCAACCAGTTCGACGCAAACGGTCAGGCCGTGTGGACCTTGTGGCAATACTACAAGATCACCGCCGATCGGGAGTTTCTCGAGCGAGTCTATCCGCAAATGCTTCGTGCCGTCCGCTGGACGATTCAGGCCCGGCGCACGTCCCCGGCCGACTCGCCGTTTGCCGGTGTACTCCCGGTCGCGCCCGCCGACGGCGAGTGCCTTTGGGCCGGGAAACACCACATCGTCGGTTACGATTTGTGGAACTTGCGGGGAATGCTCTGCACGGCCGATGCTGCCCGCGTCCTGGGAAAGGAAGAGGACCAGAAGCACCTTCGTGGCGAGGTCAAGGACTACCGCGCGGCGATCGACGCGGCATGGAAACGCACGGGCCTTGCGCATTTCCCGCCGAGTTGGGAAGGGCGCGGGACACATTGGGGAAACACCGAGACCCTGTGGCCGACCGAGTTGTTTGCGCGGGACGATCCTCGCGTGGGCGCGTTGGTCCGGCACGTTCGCGGAGAGTTCGCCGGCGGATTCATCGAGGGAACCATTCAGTGGAAGGGGACGGGAAACGTCGAGGCCATCCATCCCTACATGGGCGCCTACACGACGATGACCGATCTGGTCCGCGGCCGGCACGAGCAGGTCGTGGAGGACTTCTACTGGTACTTGCTGCACTCGACGGCCGCCCACGCGTTCCCGGAGGGCATCTACTACAAGCGCCGCACGGCCTGGAACCACACGATCCCGCACGTTACCGGCGCGTGCAACTACGCGATCATGCTTCGCCACATGCTGGTCCATGAGGCCGGCGACCAGTTGCTGTTGCTCGGCGCCGTACCCGACTGGTGGCTGGGCGACGGCCGGGAAATTCGCGTGCAGCGTTTGCCCACGCACTTTGGCCAGATGAATCTGACCGTCCGGGGAACCGCCCGGGGCGTCGAAATCGAACTGGATCCGCCCAAACGCAACCCGCCAGAGAAGATCGTCCTGAGCCTGCCGAAGTCACGGCCGATGGCCGGCACTCTCGACGGCGTGGAAGTCGTGCAGCGATCGGATCAGCGGCAGCGGTGGGACTTGCCCGTGGTGTTGGCCCGGTACGAAGAGACGGCCGACTGGCTCAAGCCCGATGCGGCCAGCCTGACCACCGGAAAGCCGGCCACGTGCTCCCATGCCCTGGGTTCCCACGGTGCCCGGCTGGCCAACGACGGCTTTGCCGATTCGACCGGTTCCTATTGGGCTACGGACGTTGTGATTCACAAGGCCGACGCCGCCTGGTGGCAGGTGGACCTGGAGAAACCCACGACGGTGGGCCGGGTGGTAGTCGTGGGCTATTACGGCGATCGGCGTTATTACGGTTTCACGGTGGAGACGTCGCTCGACGGCAAGACGTGGGACACCGTCGCCGACCGGCGCGACAACAAGGAGCCTTCCGCCGCGAAAGGTTACACGTGCCGGTTCGACCCGCGCCAGGTCCGCTACCTCCGCGTCACGCAGACGGCCAACTCAGCCAATACCGGGCGGCACCTGGTGGAAGTGATGGCGTACGAGGAATGAAGCAGGTTAGTTTTTCTTCTTCGGCGTTGGCGCCCTGCCGGTGTACTTGCCATCGTCCTGCTGGCTGCGCGGCGCCTCGGCCGCGGAGGCGATGTAGTCACTGAGCTTCTTCACGATGTCCGGATGCTGAGCCGAAAGGTCGTGCTCCTCGGCGATGTCCTGGCTCAGGTCATACAGCGCGAGGTTCCCCGGTGAGCCCAGGCCTTTCCATTTGCCCATGCGGATGGCATGCTTGCCCGAATTCCAGTAAAGATACTCGCGCTCCTTCTGCCGGCCTTCGCCCAGCAAGGTTGGGACAATGGAGATGCCGTCGATGTCTTTGGGCACCTCGGCCGACACGTTGGCCAGTTCCGCCAGCGTCGGCATTACGTCCGGGAAATACCACGGCAGATCGCTTACCGATCCGGCCTTGATCTTGCCCGGCCAGCGGACGACCATGGGCACGCGAATGCCGCCTTCGTTCATCGAACGTTTGTGGCCCTTCATCTTGCCGCAGGAATTGTGGATGCCGTCGAATCGCTTGGCCGCACCATTGTCCGACGTGAAGAAGACGATGGTGTTGTCGTCGATGCCCAGTTCCACGAGCAGCGCCAGGATCTCGCCGACCTGCCGGTCCATCATTGAGTCCATGGCGGCCACCACGCGTGCGTCCCGGGGCCAGGGCTTGTCCTTGTAGAGTGCCCAGGCCGGCTCGTCTTCGGGGATCTGGTAGGCGGCGTGGGGCGGCGTCCAGGGACAGTAGCAAAAGAACGGCTTGTCCTTGTTCTCCCGGATGAACTTGATCGTTTCATCGAAGATCGCATGGTGGGTATATCGCCCGCCCAGTTCCACCCTCTGGCTGTTGCGGAAAAGATGGGTGTAGTAGGTGTGGGCGTGCCACTGGTTGTAGTAGCCGAAGAACAGGTCAAATCCCTGTCGCTCCGCCGCCCCGTCCTTGCCCTGGTTGCCCAACCCCCACTTGCCGAAACCGCCGCTCACGTAGCCGGCCTTCTTGAGCACTTCCGCAACCGTGACGTCCTCGGGGAAAAGGGGAATCCCCCCGCTGTTGCCACGCACGGGCGTGCGGCCTTTGTGATAACCGGTCATCAATGTGCTTCGGGCGGGTGCACAGACGGTGTCGCCCGAGTAGCAGTCGGTGAACTTCATCCCCTGGGCGCACATCTTGTCAATGTTCGGCGTAAGAATCGTCTTGCTGCCGAAACAGCCCAAGTCGTGATAGCCCATGTCGTCGACCATGATGAAAAGGATGTTGGGCTTTGCTTCAGGTGGTTCCGCCGCAAGTGTGCCGGTGGCCGCGGTAATGACACAGATCGCGCCGAGAGCTCTCCATCCCATGGGTCCGAGTGTCATGTTCTGTGTCTCCGGGAGATTCGTAACGGATGTCAGTTGGGCACGCGCGCAGGAAAAAGTCTGCCAACTCCGTGCAATTGGCTCCCAAGCTCCAGCTTGGGAACCAGGTCTATTGTAGTCAACTCGCTCGGCGAAATGTAGCTCCGTCCGGTGGAGCCGGCC
>JAUWWA010000207.1 GCA_030617125.1 Pirellulales bacterium
CTTCAGGATGCAGCCGGGCGGGAAAACCCTCAGTGCCGTCGTGTAAGCGTGCAACGCCAGGGGGCTTGGGTTCAGCCGGTTGGTGCGAGCGAGGTGCGGGGCCGCTTCGCGGGCGGCTTGCACGGCGGGCAGCAGCATGGCGATCAGGATGCCGATGATCGCAATCACCACCAGCAATTCGACCAGCGTAAAACCAGTTTGATTTCGGGTGCCCATGACGGCGTCCAATATACAACCTGCGCGATCCACCGTGCAACCACCCACCGCTCACCAACTTTCGCCGTTGGGGCCGGCGGTGAGCACCTCGGTGCCCGAACTCGTGACCGCCACCGTATGCTCGAAATGGGCGCTCGGCTTGCGGTCGGCGGTGACCTGGGTCCAGTGATCGGACAACGTGCGCACCCGCTTGGTCCCCATGTTGACCATCGGCTCGACGGCGATGACCAGTCCGGGCGTGAGTTCGAAGTCGCCGCCGCGGCGAAGCTGGCTGCTGACGAAGTTGGGCACCTGCGGGTCTTCGTGCATGTCGCGTCCGATGCCGTGGCCCACGAACGCCTCGACGACGAAAAACTTGTTCTTCTTGACGAACCGTTCTATTTCGCGCGCCACCTGGCTCCACCGCGAGCGTTTGCCCATCAGATCGATCGCCAGATCGAGCACGGCGCGGGTGACGTCGAGCAGTCGTCGGACTTCGGGGCGGAGCCGGCCGACGGCGTACGTCGCCGCCGCGTCGCCGCACCAGCCGTTGAGCTTGCAGCCCGTGTCGATGCTGACGATGTCTCCTTCGGAGAGTCTTCGCGGGCCGGGAATGCCGTGGACCACGTCCTCGTTGATCGACATACAGGTGACGGTGGGAAACGGTACGGCGCCCGGCACGCCCTTGAACAGTGGTTTCGCATCGTGACTGGCGAAGAACTCTGCAACGGCGGAGTCGACCTCGCCGGTGGGCACGCCGGGTCGGATCATCGACTTCATCAGTTGGTGGGCTTCCCAGACGAGCAGCCCCGCCTTGCGCATCTGGGCGATTTCCCGAGCCGACCGAAGGATTTCCACGCCAAAGACTCCTCGCTCTCACACCAAACCCTGTGATTCTTGTGGGGCAGCCGCTTCAACCGGCCAAGAGATCGAGCACGGCTTTGGCGCGGTCGAAGATATCGTTGATGGCGCCCAGCCCGTCGATACTCCGGAGCGAATCGCGACGGCTGTAGTACTTCAGAAGCGGTTCAGTCTGCTCGCGGTAGGCGACGAGGCGTTGGCGGATGATTTTCGGGCTATCGTCGGCGCGGCCGCGGCCGGCAAGGCGGCGAAAAAGCTCTTCCTCGGGCACTTGCAGTTCCAAGACGACGTCGAGCGGCGTGCCTCGCTCGGCGAGCATCTTGTCGAGCGCCTCGGCCTGGGCGATGGTCCGCGGAAAACCGTCGAGCAGATAGCCGTTGCGGCAATCGTCCTGCTGGAGCCGCTTGGCGATGATCGCCACGATGATGTCGTCGGGGACCAGTTCGCCGGCCGACATGTATTGATCGGCCTTGAGGCCGACTTCCGTTTTTGCGTCGCGCGCCGCGCGAAGCATGTCGCCGGTTGAGAGGTGGGCCATCCCGTAGGTTTTCACGAGGCGCTCGGCCTGAGTGCCTGTGCCGGCGCCGGGGGGCCCGATGAAAACGATCCGCATCTCGCTTTTCCTAACGCGGCAAAGTCGCCGCCAAAGGGTTCCGGTGTCAGGGATCAGGTGTCAGGTGTCAGGGTTCAGGAGTTAGGTTGGACTCTAATCCCAAATCCCCAAATAATCTCTAACCTTTCTCCAACAGTCCGCGGTAGTTGCGCATCACGAGGTGGCTGTCGATCTTCTGCACCAGGTCGAAGGCGACGCTGACGGCGATCAGCAGCGCGGTGCCGCCGTAGAAGCTGGCCACCATGTAGTCGATCTTCATCCATCCGCCGACGATGGTCGGAATGATGGCGACCAAGGCGAGGAACCCGGCCCCGACGAACGTAATCCGCACCATGACCTTTTCGAGGTAGTCGGCGGTGCGTTTCCCCGGCCGGTACCCTGGGATGAACGTGCCGTAGTTCTTGAGGTTATCGGACATATCCTTCGGGTTGAAGGTGATGGCCGTCCAGAAGTAGCAGAAGAAGTAGATCAACGCGACATAGCAGGCATTGTAAATGAACGACTCGCCGCGCTGGAAAGCCTCGCTGAGCGACGACCAAATCGACGAGAAGCCGTACCATGTCGCTTCCGGGGTGGGTGGGAAAGCGTTGGACAGCCACCCGAAAAGCACCATCGGGAACAACAGCAGGCTGCTGGCGAAGATGATCGGCATGACGCCGGCCTGGTTGACCCGCAACGGCAGATACTGCCGCGTACCGCCGTAGACCCGGCGTCCACGGACGTGTTTGGCGCTTTGGGTGGGGATACGGCGTTGGCCCTGGGTCATCAGCACCACGCCCACCACCACGCCGACGAACAACACGGCCAACACCAGCAGGGTTTCCACGCCGATTTGTCCCCGGCCGCTTCCCAATTGGATGCCACGCTCCATCATCGGACTCAGCAGTCGGAGTCCGGCGGCGGGCATTCGGGCGAGGATGCCGGCCATGATCAGCAGGCTGATGCCGTTGCCGATCCCGTATTCATCGATCTGCTCGCCCAGCCACATCAGGAAAACAGTGCCCGCGGTCATCGTCAGCACGGCGGTCAGTTGCCATGAGAACGTAAGGCTACCACCGGCCCCGAGAAGGGCGGGATCGTCACGGACCAACCCTCTTTGCACCAAGAACCCCACGTAGAACCAACTTTGGCCCAGGCAGAGCACGACGGTCGCGTAGCGGGTATATTCGTTGATCTTTTTCCTGCCGCTTTCACCCTCCTTTTGCAGCTTCTCCAGCGGAGGATAAACGCTGCCGAGCAATTGGAAGATAATCGAGGCGGAGATGTAGGGCATGATCCCCAGGCCGAAAATCGTTGCCTTGCTGAGATCGCTAGCACTGAAGATCGCGACCTGCTCGACGATGGCACCCAAGCCGCCGGCCGTATCGAAAAACTGGGTCATCTTCTTTCGATCGACGACCGGCAGCGTAATCTGCCAGCCGACGCGATAAATGGCCAGCAGCAGCAGCGTCAGCAAGATCTTCCGGCGCAGCTCGGGGATCGTGAAGATAACGCGAAGTTTCTCCCACATGGCTGCGTGTCCTCCGTAATTTCCGTCGCGCGGTTGCCTAGCTTCCCTGCTTGTTCTTGACGACGGGCGCCTTCCCCGGCAGCACGGTCGCCTCGCCGCCGGCCTTCTGGATTTTTTCCACGGCCGAGGCGCTGAACCGGTGGGCGGAAATCCTCAGCTTCTTGGTCAACTCACCGTCGCCGAGCACTTTCAACAGATCGTAGCGGCCCTTGGCCAAGTTCTTTTCTCGAAGCGCCTCGGGGGTGACTTCGGCGCCGTCGTCGAAGCGTTCTTCCAACTCGCCGACGTTGACGATGACCACCGTCGAAGCGAAGCGGTTGTTGAAGCCGCGTTTGGGGATGCGCCGCACGAGCGGCATCTGGCCGCCTTCGAAGGTCGCTTTGACGGAGTATCCGGCGCGGGAACGTTGACCCTTGTGACCGCGGCCGCAGGTCTTGCCGTGACCCGAACCGGCGCCGCGACCGAGGCGTTTCCGCTTCTTGTTCTTCCGGATACCGCGATGCACGTCGTTAAGATTCATGAGAGCGAAACTCCCCGCAGGCGCTCGACTTCGCTCCGGGAACGGAGTTGTTGCAGGGCGCTGATGGTGGCTTTGACCAGGTTGATGGGGTTGGCGGTGCCGAAGCTCTTGGTCAGGATGTCTTTGATCCCGGCGACTTCGCAGACCGCGCGGACGGCGGCCCCAGCGATCACCCCGGTTCCGGGACTCGCCGGGACGAGAACGACCTTGGCGGCGCCGTAGCGTCCCTTGACGGCATGAGGGATGGACGTGCCCTTTAAGGCGACGGGAACCATGCTCCGCGATCCGTCCTTGACGGCCTTCTCAACCGCCGGCGGGACCTCGTTGGCCTTGCCGTAGCCCCAGCCGACCTTGCCCTGGCCGTCGCCGACGACCACCATCGCCGTAAAGCTAAATCGCCGGCCGCCCTTGACCACGGCGGCACATCGCCGGATCTTGACGACCTTCTCAATCAGTTCGCCTTGTGTTGTGTCGGTAGCCATGGGTAGTGGATAGTGGGTAGTGGGTAGTGGATAGTGGTCGCCTAGCGGCTAAACGATCACGTTTCTTCTGCTGACGACTGACGACTGATCCCTGACTGCTTCTTCACAATTCCAGTCCGGCTTCGCGTGCCGCGTCGGCCAGCGCGGCGATGCGGCCGTGATACTTGTATTCGCGTCGGTCGAAGGCGACCTGTTTGATACCGGCGTCCAGGGCCTGCTGGGCGATAGCCTTGCCAACGGCGGCGGCGGCGTTCTTGTTTCCGCCGTACTTGATCTCGTCGCACACCGGCTGTTGGATCGTGCTGGCGGTGACGAGCGTGCGTCCGGCCTCGTCGTTGATCACCTGGGCATACAAATGCTTATGGCTGCGGAACACGCTCAAGCGCAGTCTGGTCGAGTCGCGCTTGATTCGATTCCGCACGCGGAACCGCCGCCGCCGCCGCTGTTTGCCGATTTGCTTCTCACGTTTCATGGTGTTGCTCGATTCTCTACTTCACCATCGCCTTTCCCTGCTTGCGGCGGACTTGTTCGCCCATGTAGCGGATTCCCTTGCCCTTGTACGTCTCCGCTTTGCGCAATGCCCGGATTTCGGCGGCGAACTGGCCGAC
>JAUWWA010000329.1 GCA_030617125.1 Pirellulales bacterium
ATGCCCAGTTCTTCGGCGGCCTTGGGTTTGTTGCCGGCGTGGCGATCCAAGGCGTCGTAGATGGCCTGTATTTCGAGTTCGCGCAGGCTGCAAGGGGCGCTCGCCTTCGGCGTCGATCCGGCGACGCGCGGCGAGGTGAACCGTTGCGGGAGATGCTCCGGGGCGATGGGGTCGCCGTCACAGAGGATCATTGCGTGCTCGATCACATTGGCAAGTTCGCGAACGTTGCCCGGCCAATCGTGCTTCGAGAGTGCCGCGAGTACCTCGGGCGTGAACGGTTCGTCGTCGGGCGCGGCCGCGGCGCCGAATCGCTTTGCCAAGTGCCGGGCGAGCAACTCGATGTCGTCGAGCCGATCGCGCAGCGGCGGCAGCGGGATCTCGAACGTATTGACCCGGAACCACAGGTCTTCGCGGAATTCGCCCGCGGCGTCCATCTCGCCCAGATCGCGGTTGGTCGCGCAGACGTCGCGGACGTCGCAGGTGAACGACTCGTTGTCGCCGACGCGGCGGATCTCGCCGCTTTCGAGGAACCGCAGGAGCTTGGCCTGCATGGCCTTGGGCAACTCGCCGATCTCGTCGAGAAAGAGCGTCCCGCCGTCGGCCATCTCGACGAGTCCGGTGCGATGCTCTTCGGCGCCGGTGAAAGCGCCTTTGCGATGCCCGAACAGCTCGCTCTCGATGAGGCTCTCCGGCAAGGCGCCGCAGTTGATCGGCACGAAGGCCATCTCGGCGCGAAGGCTTTGGTCGTGGAGCGCGCGGGCGACCAGTTCCTTGCCGGTGCCGGTGTCGCCGAGGATCAACACGGTGGAATCGGTCGGGGCAACTCGGGCGATGAGGCTACGGACTCGCTTCATCCCAGCCGACTCGCCGACGAGTTCCGACGAACCTTCGATGCGCTCGAGCCGCTGCTTGAGTGCACGGTACTTGTTGGTCAGTTCACGCCGTTGGGCCACGCGGCGCAACAGCGATTCCAACTCGACGAGCTTGCACGGTTTGGTCAGGTAGTCGAATGCCCCGTGCCGCAGTGCGGCGATGGCGGTCGGCAACGAGGAATGGCCCGTCAGCACGATGGCTTCCGTGTCCGGCGAGAGTTGCTTGGCGCGGGCGATGACCTCAATGCCGTCGAGCCCCGGCATGTTCAGATCCACGAGGATGCAATCGTAGCTATTGCGCTCCAAGGCGGCGACGGCGGTGGTTCCATCGGGGCAGACCGTTACTTCATGTCCCATGCGCGGCAATTCCAGGCGCATGAGTTCCTGGAGCGAGTTTTCGTCATCTGCAAAGAGCAGTTTCAGTCGTTTATGCGGCGTGGTGCTGATGGTTGGTCTCCTTTGGTGTTGGCGGGCGAGCGACGGCTGCCAGCGGCAGTCGTACGCGGAAAGTGGCCCCTTGGCCCGCCCCGGGGCTTTGTGCGGTGATCTCGCCGCCGTGATCGGCAATGATTCGATAGCTGATCGACAGTCCCAGCCCGGTTCCCTGTCCTGCCCGGCGCCGGGTAAAGAACGGCTCGAAGACGTGTTCGATCATCTCCGGCTCGATGCCGCAACCGTCGTCGGTGAAGGTGATTTCGGCGAAGGCGTCGCGAGCACCCATTTCGATCTGAATCTTGCCGCCGTCGTCGATGCTATCCAGCGCGTTGGTCAGCAGGTTGAGCACGACCTGCTTGATTTCCGGGGCGTTGACCGGCGCAATGACGGGCCGTTGCTCGGTAAACTCGATCTGCTTATTCTGGTACTTGCCCAGATGGCCGACCATGTCGACCACCCCGCGGACCAGCTCGCCCACGTCGGCGCGGTGCCGCTCGGTCTGGCCGATCCGGGAGAAGTCGAGCAGCTTTTCGGTGATTTTCTTGCAGCGAAAAGACTCGTCTTGGACCATTTGCAGATAGTGAGCGATGACGGCATGGTCCCGGTTTGTGGTGTCGAGCATGTCTGCGACGCGGGACTGGAGCGATTCGGCGCACATGGCGATCGAGGCGAGCGGATTGTTGATTTCGTGGGCGACCCCGGCGGCCAGGAACCCGACGCTGGCCAACTGTTCGCTGCGAACCACTTGTTTCGTGCGTTCATGAACCTGGCGATCGAGATCGTCCCGGATGTCCTGAAATCGGGCGGTCATGTCGTTCATCGCGTCGGCCAGTTCCGACATCTCGTCGTCGGTGTCGAGCCGGATGCGGTAGTCGAAGTTCCCGCCGGCCACCTCGCGCGATCCGTCGATGAGAACCCGCAACGGCCGGAATATCCACTGGTAGAACAGTTTGATGAACAACGCCAGCGCCAAGGCGGCCAGGATGCTGGTGATCCAGGTGCCGACGATCAGCGTGCGGTATTGGCCTCGCACCTCGTCGGCGAAACCGCCGAGCTTGGCGTGCAGATGGCTGGGTAACTCGGCAGCCAGCGTCTGAAGATGCTCCAATTCGGAGTCGAGCTGGCCGACCTTCAGATCGTCAAGAATCCAGTCCTCGTCGCGGTTCGCCTGATGGACGCGCAGCAACGCGGCCTCGATCTTCCGGACCGTTTCGCGCTCGCTTTGATTGTCGGCGATGCGCAAGGCGTTGCGCAGCGGGTGCTCGACCATCTCGTGGTATTGGGCGAGTGTGTCCTCGACCTGGTCCAGTTTTATGCGGAATTGGTCGCGGACCATCCGCGCCCGTAAGGGCAAGGAGTCGGGCTCGGCGTGCGGGAAACTTGCTGCCCGGAGGCCACGAAGTTCGCTCAACGTGATCCGCAGATCGCCCACGTACCGGCTTAACTCGGCCGCCACCGGCAACTCGACGACTCGCCAACTAAGGCTCTTCGCCAAATTTCGATAGGCATACATCGTCCACAGGCCGCTGCCGGAAAGAATCCCCACCATCAGCACCAGCAGGCACAGACCTATCAGCAGCTTGACCCGAATGGGCCTCTTCGAGAGCACGAGCGACCTCCTTGTCGCACAACGAACTGGGGCGAGCAAGCGCAAACAGCGACCCCGGCGCGGCTCCTCCTGAACTCTGTCGCTGGAGTGTACCATCAGGCGTGGCGGCAAGGCAAGACGAAGAAGCGCGGCGCGGCCGAAAGATGGGGCAAGTGCGACAAGTAGGGGATGTGGACGGAGCCTTGCTGTCTCAAGTGGGGTGGCGTAGGACGGATTTTTGATCTGTCACCGGTCCCCGGCCGATTGGAAATCCGCCCTACAACTCACCTCATAGATCCAGTACGCCGCTGTCGCTGCCGCGATCGCGCTGGTGCCTTAACTGGGCCATCACGAAACCAATCGCACGAAAATGCTCCGCGATGGCCCCGGCATAGTCGGCGGATCGCTCCGCGACCGCCGCGCGATCCAGAAAACCCTTGAACCGGCTCCAGTCCACTTTCCAATCCTCTTTCGTGGCCGCGCCGCGCAGTTGCTCGACGATGTCCATCGCCTGGTGGAGAAACTCGTTATTGGCCGGACAATCGCACGTGGAATACGGACCTTTTCCCAGCGGTCGGCCGTCCAACGCCAGCGACGTCGACGGCCACGAGGCGCCGCAGCGCCGCAC
>JAUWWA010000100.1 GCA_030617125.1 Pirellulales bacterium
GATGAGCGTGACGTTCATGCCGAGGTCGGCGGCGAGGAAGGCGGCGGTATAACCTCCGGGGCCGCCACCAATCACGGCGAGCTGCGTATCCATGAAGCCTACTTCGTGCCCGGTTCCGAGAACTTGAATTCGGTGTTTACGGGGCGCCGAGCGAGTTGAGCGCGTCGAGCCGGGCCCGGACCTGCTCGCGCAGCCGGCCGGTCGCCCCCCTGGCGGCCATGCGATAGTAGATCTTCGCCACGTTCGGCTTGCCGTCCTCTTCGGCCGTACGGCCTCGCTCGAACAGGACCATCGCTTCGTTGTTCCCGGCTGTCTTCTCCGCTTGGTGCAGTCGCCGGGCTTCTGCCACGCCGGGAACCGCCCGAGTGGCTGAACTCGCCTGCGCCGCGTCCGGCCGTGTCGCGGCGCCGGCAGGCCCAAGAGGTTTCACATTCGCCTCGTTCGGGCGGTTCGGGACCGCAGCCGCCCGATCGCCACGCGCCAACTGCTCTTGCATCGCCCGCACCCGTGGATTGCGAGGATCGACGACCGGCAAAACACCGGCGGGCAGGGACGTCGAGAAGATCGGTTGCGGCATTACCGCACCGCCGTACGGCACCATCGGAAACCCGCCGACGACAGGAATCTGACCGATCACGAACGGGCTTAGCGACGTGTCGGAGACGTAGCCGGGCCAGCCGTTGAACAGCGTCACGCTGGGCGCCTGGGTGACAAAGCTCTGGCGGTAGCCCTGGCCGGCGGCGAAGTTCATAAACCCGTTAAACCCCGGGCGCCGGACCGCGAAGCCGGAGCGGAGTCCTGCGCTGGGGTCGAAGCCTCCGAACGGGGGCACGGCCATGTTCGGCCCGCCAAAGGAAGCATTCAACCCCTTCCAGTTGAATCCCCAATGGACGCCCATCCGCTCGAAGAAGCTGTCGCTAACCGAATTCATCGGCGTGGTGACGGTCACCTGCTGTGCCGCGGCATGGTCGACGACAAGCCACGTCGCGGCCGACAGCACCGCTGCGCAAACTGCAAACCGCATGAGCAAACCCTCCCCGTACGTTACCGGCCTTGCCACCGGTAATTCTATCGGCGCCTCGCCCGGCGCGTCAAGTAGGGCTACAGCAGAACGTCGGTCTGACCACGGCCCTCCGTTTCTCCTTGCGGGCGCGGGTGGGGACCTGGCGAGGGTTGACGCCGGCTGGGTTCGGGCTGGGTTCCAGGGCGATAGTGCGGGTCCGGGGGCGATCGGCGGCCCAGGTCCATGTCCTCGCCGAAATAGTATTTGCGGGCTTCCGGGTTGGCCAGCACCTCGCCGGGACGCCCGTGGCAGAGCACCTGCCCGTTGCGGATGACATAGCTGCGGTCGGTGATCTGCAACGTCTCGCGAACCTGATGGTCGGTAATCAAGATGGCGATTCCCTCGCCGCGCAGATGCTGGATGATCTTCTGGATGCTGGCGATCGTGACCGGGTCGATACCGGTGAACGGCTCGTCGAGCAGAATGATCTTGGGGTTCGAGACGAGGGAGCGAGCGATTTCCAGCCGGCGCCGTTCTCCGCCGGAGAGCGATAAGGCCAGCGATTTTCGCAGCCGGGTGATATCGAACTGTTCGAGCAGTTCGTCGCATCGCTGCCGTCGCCCTCGGAGATCGACGCCGAGCATCTCCATGACCCCAAGCAGGTTTTTCTCGACGGTGAGTTTCCGGAAGACGCTGGATTCCTGGGCGAGATATCCCATGCCGCCGTCGCGGGCGCGTCGATACATGGGCCAGTTGGTGATGTCGACGCCGTCGAGGAAGACCTTGCCTTCGTTCGGCTCGATCATTCCGCAGGTCATGTGGAAGCTCGTGGTTTTTCCGGCGCCGTTGGGCCCGAGCAGGCCGACGATTTCGCCCGGCTCCACGCGGAAGTCGACGCCGTCGACCACGCGGCGGGTGCCGTAAATCTTCACGAGTCCTTGAACTTCTAGCATGATGCCGGTCCGTGGCTTGCGTGTTGCGGTCAATGCGGCCCGATCTATCGTACGAATCCCATTTCCGGAAAGTTCGGAAAGAACGGCAACGAGAACATCGGCAGATGGATTTTGTACGGCGTGTCGGGCCAATAGATGAACATGGCCTTCCCGATCAACAGATCGCAGTCCACATAGAACTCATTGGCAATCGGCGTGCGCCAGAGTCGGCCATCCTGGCTCTTGGCGCTATTGTCGCCCAACGCCAAGAACTGGTCGGAGTGAAGCTCGAACGTGACTTCCCGCATATTCGCGTCGTCGAAGAAATGCCGCCAATGTTCCGGTTGACTGAGGACTTCGTGAACGTCTTCGGCTGTGGTGAGGTTGCCTCGCTCGAAGTCGGCAATGATGCTATGCTGTTCTCGCTGGGCGATGTAGTAGATGTCGCGAAAGATTTTGAGCTTGCTGATGCGTAGTCCGGCGCCGTTGGCGCCGACGCCCACCGGGGCCAGGTCGGCCTCGGTCGGCCGGGTGTTGCCCAACGGGTCATAGGTGGTCGGTGCATCGAACTCGACCTCGCGTCGGCCCACCCAAAGACGCAGTTGGTCGTCGACATTGGCGAAGATGATCTTGTGCTTGCCGCCGCCGCGAACCGCGGTCGTCGCGGTGGGATGATAGGCGTCGAGTCCGCTGATGCCAAGCGTCGCCTTGCCGGTGGCCACGTCGATGCGGCACCGGAATCGCCGGCCTCCTTCGACCAGCTTGAAGATCGCCTCGCCCGAGTCGGTCGTGGGCCGCAACGTGCATTTCAAGGCCAAATCGCCGACCCAGTGCATGCCGAAGGCGTCGGCGTCGTGGACCGGTTCGCTCCACGCACGGCATGTGTTGTAGGCACAGAAATCGGATATCAATTCTGGCCGCGGTTCGCCGGGCGGAAGGTTGCCTTCGGTCAGATCGAGCCATTCCGACTGCGAGGGCACGCGGTGCTCGTAGCGCAGCCAGACCTCGCCCGACGCTTCGCCGGACGTTTCATACGCGGTGAAGTCGTCCGACGGCTGCCACGCGCCGGCCGCGTCGCCGTCGGCTTCCGGACGCCACCGGGGCAACCAACCGTGCTTGCGGACCTCTGGCGTGTAGATTCGCGGTGTGAAGTCGTTATCAAAAACCGGGTGCAACATGGCCAGCAGCTTCTTGGGCGACGCCTTTCGGGCAATGGTAAAATCATCTTCACCGCGGCGCTTGACGAAAACGTCACCGTGGCTGATGCGGATCGTTTCGTTCGGGAGGCCCACGAGCCGCTTGATGTAGTTTCTCGTCGCCTTGCCGGGAAATTTGAATACCACGACGTCCCAACGCGGCGGTTCGCTGAACTGGTAGGCAAATTTATTGACGAGGATCCGGTCGCCCTTGGACGCCCGGTACAGCTTGCCTTTCGGATGGTCGCGGTCAAGATCCATCGTGTAGCGGCACATCGGACACGTTGCGTTGACGATGCGAGCGGCCCGCCCGAGCGAAACGCCGGTCTCGCGGTCCACCTCCTTGACGGCGCTGACCTCGAACTTGGAGCCGCACATCGGACAAACCACGTCCTTGTGGCGACCCATCAGTGTCGTGGCCATCGAGCCGGTCGGAATGACGAACGCCTCGGCCTCAAACGTGCGGAACAAGAACGCCAGCACAAAGGCGATCGCCACCGATTCGATCGTCTCGCGAATGGCCGCCTTCGAGGGACCACGGCGCGACGGCGACTTGGCCGGCGGGGCTTCACTACGATCTTGCCGCCTCCCGGCGTCAGGGCCGGCGGCGCGCGATCGAACTGATGGACGTGGATATTTCTTGGATGGTTTTCGTTTCGGCATGACTATCTATCGAATATAGCGGATTTTGGCGGGGTCGGGAACCTGAAAAGTCCACCCCCACCAATGGACCAACCGAACCGGGAAGTGAACCGCCAAAGGCTTGCCCAGCAACAACTTAGCGGAAACCGCACCCGGCGCCGGCCACGTGCGACTGTCTTCGGAAACCGGACTGTTGTCGCCGAGAACAAAGTATTCGTCCTCGGCCAGCTCGAACGGCTCATCCAGCCCCCGACGACCACGCAACCCGACAGGGTGGGTGTAATACACGTCTCGATAGACGCGAACGTCACGTATTTTCACGCGAAGGCCCTGCGATCCGACGGCCAGTAGCCGGGAGGTGGGCTGGCGATCCGGCCGCAAGGGCAAATCATACGCCCAGTCATACGCCCAGGCGACCGCCACCTCGCCGTCGAAGGCCAAGAGCAACTGCTGGTCGAACAGCGAGACCTCGATGAGCAATTCGTCCGACCACGGCGGCAACTCGCCGGCCTCCGAGGGCAACGGCCGGCCGCCGTGGAGGACATCGTAGTTGTTGCCGCTGGGATCGATTCGCACCTGGAACTGCTCGCCGCCGTCGGAAATGCGAATCACAAGCAGACCCTTGCCGGCCGCCTCGACCAGTCGCAGCGACAGCATCAGGTCGGTTACCGGCCGGACCTCCTCCTCGCGTCGTGGCAGGATCTGGTTATAGCCGCTAAGGTCGGTGACGGGCTGTTCGCGGACTGCGCATTCGTCCAGGTCACGCACGGGCAGAGACAAGCGGCGCCAGTGCCGATACTCCAGCCAATCGATCGACTGATTGCCATCGTCGGCCGGATGCGCGAACACGCCGCCGGCAAAGGCCCATTGGCCCTTCGAGTCGACGTTCCGCCAGCGCGGCGGCGGGGTCGGCTGACGCGTCGGCTGGAAGCTCGCGTCGTGCACCAGAATCGCCAGCGCCCGTTGCCGTAGCAAGCCCTTGCGCTGGATGTACCATTTCTTGTGGCGGATGACGCCCACGTCGCCGTGGCAGATCTGGATTTTCTCGCCGGGCAGGCCGACGACCCGTTTGATCTGCGCATTGGCTGCCCGCTGCGGATGCCGGAAAGCGACAACCTCCCATCGCCGTGGCCGGCGCAGCCGGAAAAGCGATTTGTGGATCAGCACGGCGTCGCCGGGCACCTCGGGCAAGGCCTCCAGGCGGTTGCCGTCGTAGCCGCAGTTGAGGCAAACCGCCCGGGACCTGACCGGCTGGCCGGCCGCATCGCACGCGAATCGATACCCACAATCCTCGCACACCACCTCGCGGTGCGATCCCAGCAGCGTCTCGGCCATCGAGCCGCTGGTTACCCGGCAGGAGACCACCAAGCCCTCGATGTACCACGTGCGGAAAAGGAGCACGGCGATCAGCAGCAACACGGACAACTCGGAGAGCCGCCGCAGGGCGGAGTGGCAGTTCGGCAGTGGGGCGCGGATGGTGGGCATGGCGTCGCGATAGGCAAAATCGCGTGGCGGCTGGCGATGTTGTGTTGATCCACACTTCATAATGATTTACGCAGGGGAGCATTGCAAGAGCCCTGGTGTCGTTCCCTACTGCGGGGCGGCATGCTCAACGAAGCCCGACTAACCGTTACAAGCGCCATTGCATGCCGTATTTGTTGTGGCGTGCGGGAATTCGCTTGCCGGGCCGTCCGGAAATGCATCCTTGGGAAATCTATCCTTAATGAGGGCCACTCCAGCCGGTGAGCGGTGCCGGGTGAGTTTGTTCGCCGACTACCGTGACCTGCAGCAAGCGATTGTCGGCCCACCGGAAGTTGCCATGGACGTATTCAACGAGAATATCGATCAGCGCAAGTCGTTTCGGTGCGGCGTGGCCGAAGTCCGACAGAAAGCCGTGCTGAAGGTGGGCACGGCCGCGTTGCCGGTCCGGCTGCTCGACGAGTCGGCCGGGGGCTTTGCCGTGGAGGCCGAGGCTCCCATCAACGTCGAAGAAGGGGCTGTGGGCGAGTTGTACACCGGACTTGACGCGTACGAGGTTCGGATAGCAAACATCGTTGAACTCGAATCCGCGGAACTCGAAGGGGAGACGGTGGAGACGGAAGCCGAACCGGAAACCGAGACCTCGGCGCCGCTGCTGCGCCTCGGACTACAGCGGCTCGGCGAAGTGGAACCCACCGTCCGCGGCGGCGGTTGGGTCCGCGACAGTCTCCGCTACTTCCTCGGAAGGCTATGCTCCTCGGGCGGCTCGTTGGCCGTCGTCACGGTCTTGCTCGTTTTGACCGTCGTCGTCGCGCCAGGCGTGGCGGTCGTGCTGCTGTGGGCCACGCACAACCCGGTGATCGCGCAGGCCGTCCCCTGGCGCCGGATCGGACATCGTCCGATCCCACCAAACAAGTCGAGCCCGCAACCATCACAACCGCCGCGGCAGCAGGAAGCATCGCGGCGCTCAGCGCTGGCGTTCCTTGCGCGCACGGCCGAGAAGACGGTGGCCGAGCAGTCGGCGAGTCTTGGCGGCAATCAGCCGGCCAAAGTGATCGACGTGGTCGCCGAGCGTATCCGGCGCCTGCGGCGAATGGTCCGTTCCTTGCCCGGCGCCGCCGCCTTTACGTTGCCGGAAGTCGCGCGTGAGTTGCAACTGACCGACGAGCAGCAGCAGCAATTTCGCCGGATCGTCGACTTCACGGAGCGGGCGCTTCGCCACGTCGATCGACGGCTATCGGGAAGCAGTGGGCGCCAGGGCACCAAGAGCCGCCGTAACATTTTTAAGGCGGCCAGCGAGGAAGCCTTGAGTGTGCTCACCGATGAGCAACGAACACGGTGGGAGAAGTTGGTCGGAACAAGTGGTCAGTAGTCAGTGGTCAGTGGTCA
>JAUWWA010000270.1 GCA_030617125.1 Pirellulales bacterium
GGCGGCGTTCGTTGCCGGCCCGGCGATCAGGAACGCCAACGCCGCCCCGGGCGAGACCCCCAGGTGGATGAAACCGGCGGCGATGGGCACCGACGCCGTCGCGCAGACGTAAACGGGCACACCGGCCGCCATCATCAACAAAATCGAAATGATCCCCCCACCGACGTACTTGTGCAGTTGATTCTGGGGGACGAACGCCGCCATCGCGCCGGCAATCAAGATTCCCACCACCAGCGCCGGCCCGATGTCGCGCGGCAGCGTCACCAAACCATAGCGTAAAGCCCGCAACAGAACGTTTCGCTCATGCCTGCCCTCGCAACAGGCTTCGGTGCACGCGCCTGATTCGGGCTGCTCGGCTTCGTTCGTTGCGTTGGTTTCGCCGAACAGCAGCACGAGGACACCGCCGACCATGCCGGTAAGCAGGGCGGCGACCGGCCGGAAGATCGCGAAGACCGGCCCGAGCAAGCCGTAGGTCATGGCGATGCTGTCGACGCCCGTCTGGGGTGTGGAAAGCAGAAATGCAGTGGTGGCCGCGCGGCTTGCCCCGTGCCGGCGGATCGAGGCCGAAACCGGTATGACGCCGCACGAACACAGCGGCAGCGGCACGCCGAACAGCGAGGCGGTCAGCACGGGTCCCAACCCTCGCCTGCCCAGGTGGCGCTGAACCCACTCCGGCGAGATGCACACCGACAACCCTCCGGCCACCACGAACCCCAGCAGCAAGTACGGCGCCATCTGGCCCAGCACCAGCCAACTTTCCGTAGCGAGTTCTACAGGGATGTCGTACATGTCCGCCAGTCCTTCTCTGCAATCACCCGCCCGTCGACGCTCACGGTGATCTCCTTCACCGGAACCGCCCGGGGGGCGGTCTCCATCGCCGTCTCGGCAATCCGGCATAAACCCGTACAGCAGGGCACTTCCATGTGAATGATCGTCAGACTGCGGATAGAAGACTGCTCGAGGATAGCGGCCAGCTTGTCGACGTAGCTTTGCGGGTCGTCTAGTTTTGGGCAGCCCACCACGACCGCGCGGCCGTGCAGGAAGCGTTCGTGGAAGTCGGCCAGCGCGAACGGCACGCAGTCCGCCACCAACAGCAACTCCGCATCCTGTAGAAACGGCGCGCCGGGCGGCACGAGCGTTAATTGTACGGGCCAGTGGCCCAACTGGGAAGGGCCCCCCGTCGATACGCGATCGCTTGGCGACGTGCGTTCCATCTGGCGCACGGCCGAGCCGGGGCAACCGCACTCCAACGTGGGCAGAGCCGCTCGCTGCTTTTCGACTTCCCCAAGGTGTTGCTTCATGGCTGCTTCATCGAAAGCGCTAGCCTCGCGCTCCTCGATGGTAATCGCATCCAAGGGGCACGTGCCGATGCACGCGCCCAGCCCGTCGCAGTAGCTATCTTTTACAACGCGGGCCTTGCCGTCGACGATCGCCAGCGCGCCCTCCGGACAGTTGACTATACACTGTCCGCAGCCGTCGCACAGCTCTTCGTCGATCTTCACGATCTTGCGTACTGCCATGGTATCCTCCCGGAGAAACACGGATCCAAAAAAGCAACTTCCACAATAGAATACGCCGCCGCGGACGGTTCAGCCTTGATCTGGATCAAGTCCCGGGAAGAACTGCCGACAAACTCACGGAATTGTCAAAGGGTCGAAAGGGGGGCAAACACCACGTAGCCTACTTCCTGCATTCGCAGCCGCACTGCTTCGCCCTGACGGCGGCCTGGGCGGCGGCCAGCCGGGCGATCGGCACGCGGTACGGACTACAGCTTATGTAGTCCAGGCCCGTCTTGAAGCAGAAATCCACGCTCGCCGGGTCGCCGCCCTGCTCGCCGCAGATGCCGATCTTCAGGTCCTCGCGCGTCGCGCGGCCCTTGCGGACGGCCATCTCGATCAACTGGCCCACCCCGTCGATGTCGAGCGTCTGGAACGGGTCGGCGTCGATCAGGCCGCTTTCGAGATAGTCGGGCAGGAAGCCGCCGATGTCGTCGCGGCTGAAGCCGAAGCTCATCTGCGTCAGGTCGTTTGTGCCGAACGAGAAGAACTCCGCCGCCCGAGCCATGCGATCGGCCAGCAAGCAGGCACGCGGAATCTCGATCATCGTGCCGTAGAGGTACTCGACCTCCACGCCCGTCGACTGCTTCACCTCCGCATGCACCCGATCGACGATTTCCCTGGTCGCGGCCAGTTCGCCGACGACGCAGGTCACCGGAACCATAATTTCGGGATGGGGGTCCTTGCCTTCGTTGGTTAGTTCGGCGGCGGCCTCGAAGATGGCGCGGGCCTGCATCTCGGTGATTTCCGGATAGGTAATCCCCAGCCGCACGCCGCGATGTCCCATCATGGGGTTCGACTCGTGCAGGGCCTCGCCTCGCCGCTTGACCGCGTCCACGTCGATCCCCAGCGCCTTGGCCAATTCCTTCTGCGCCCCCTTGCGTTGCGGCACGAACTCGTGCAGCGGCGGGTCGAGCAGCCGAATGGTCACCGGCAGGCCGTCCATCGCCTCGAGCGTTTCCTTGATGTCGCGCTTGACGAACACGGCCAGCACGTCGAGCGCCGCGCGACGTTCCTTCTCCGTGTCGGAGAGGATCATCTTGCGCAACATGAACAGCGCTTCGTCCGATCCGGCGCCGTAGAACATATGCTCGGTGCGGAACAGCCCGATCCCCTCGGCGCCGAATTCGCGGGCGATCTTGGCATCTTCCGACGTGTCGGCGTTGGTGCGCACGCCCAAGGTGCGGTGCTTGTCGACGATCTTCATGAACTCCTGGAACCGCGGGTTCTCGGCGGCGTCCATCATCTCCAGCGAACCGGCGTAGACCAGCCCCTTTGTGCCGTTAAGCGTGAGTACGTCGCCTTCCTTGAACGTCTTGCCGTTGGCGCTCATAGTCTTGCTGGCCACGTCGATCTTCAACGCGCCGGCGCCGACGATGCAGCACTTCCCCCAACCGCGAGCCACCAGCGCCGCATGGCTGGTCATTCCGCCGCGGGCGGTGAGGACGCCCTTGGCGGCGCGCATGCCTTCGACGTCCTCGGGGTTGGTTTCTTCGCGGACCAGGATGCACTCCTCGCCCGCCTTGGCCTCGGCCACCGCATCGCCCGAGGTGAAGACGATCAAGCCGCTGGCTCCGCCCGGTCCGGCGGGCAGGCCGGAAACGATCACCTCGGCGCTCTTCTCGGCCTCCGGATCGACGATCGGGTGGAGCAACTCGTCGAGCTGTGCCGGCGCGACGCGCATGACCGCCGTCGCCTCGTCGATCAGCTTCTCGTCGAGCATGTCCATGGCCATGTTCAGCGCGGCCGTTCCGGTTCGCTTGCCGGAGCGGCATTGCAGCATGTAGAGCTTGCCTTCCTGGATCGTGAACTCGATGTCCTGCATGTCCTTGTAGTGCGTCTCCAGGTTGGTGCGGATGTCGTCGAGTTCCTGGTAGAGCGACGGCCACTCCTTTTCGAGCGAGACCAGATGGCGGTTCTGATCGTTCTTGGTCTCTTCGTTCAACGGGCTGGGCGTACGGATGCCGGCCACCACGTCTTCGCCCTGAGCGTCGATGAGCCACTCGCCGTAGAACTTGTTCTCGCCGGTGGCGGGGTTTCGGGTGAAGGCCACGCCGGTTGCCGAACCTTTACCCATATTCCCGAACACCATGCTTTGCACGTTGCAGGCGGTGCCCCAGTCGCCCGGAATGCCCTCGATCTTCCGGTAGGCGACCGCACGGCGTCCGTTCCAACTCTTGAAGACCGCGCCGATCGCGCCCCAAAGCTGCGCCTCGGCGTCGTTGGGAAACTCCCGGCCGAGAACCTGTTTCACCTTGGCCTGGTACGCTTCGCAGAGCTGCTTCAGGTCGTCGGCCGTCAGGTCGGTATCCAACTCGTACCCCTTGGACTCTTTCATCTCGTCCATGAGTTTCTCGAGTTGAACGCGAATTCCTCGGCCTTCCTCGGGCTCGATGTCTTCGGCCTTCTCCATGACGACGTCGGAATACATGGTGATCAGCCGGCGATAGGCGTCGTAGACGAACCGCTCGTTGCCCGACTTCTTGAC
>JAUWWA010000026.1 GCA_030617125.1 Pirellulales bacterium
GACCGCGTGCGGACCTCGACCTAGGATGATGTCGTACCGGGTGTTTTTGGTCCGGTCGTCGCCGACAGCCCCCAACTCGCGTCCGTCCACATAAAGCCGCAGCACTCCCCCCGCCGCTGAACCTCCCTTGTGCCGCACAGTAACTTTCATGTCCTTTGGAACTTGTAAGACGCCGACCATATCGACACGTATGCGACTGCCCCAGATACCGAGTTTGCCAAGCAGCGAGTCGAGGTCCTTTTTTCGGAAGTATGCGCCTGGCCTGTAATGCAGCAGGAGGCCAACGTCTGAGCTTTCGACGTGAACTCGGCCAATCAGGCCTGGTATCGGACGGCGCTTATTGGCCCGAGGCGTCTTAGGCGACTTACCAACGCCGGTCTTCTCTTTGCGGCTTGCCCGGGGTTGTTTCACCGGCAATTTAGAAAGGGCTGCTGTGTCGGCACCTCTCAGCGCTTTGACTTCCAACTTCGTGATACGGTACCAAGAAAACAACGAACCGACGAACAGCCGCTTTCGGTCGGGCACTGCCCATTCTGGAGGAAGAGAGAGTTGCTCGAACCCTTGGTTCCAGGCAATCACCTCCTTGCCGTCCAAGGTAACGCTCACACCGGTCTTACGAACGGTGCAAATGATAGTGCTCGGCCGGCCTGGTAGTATGGCCGGGTGGTGGCCACGATAGCTCGGATTGCCTCCCGCGGCCTTCCCGTCACACAGCATAAGTGAACTGAATCTGCCGCTGCCATGATGATTTCCGTCTACTACAGCGAGGAACTGAGTCCCCTGGGCGGAAAGACCGAGCACAAATGCGCCGGCTCCATAAGTGGTTCCCCCTTCGCGTTTGATTCGCTCAACAGCGATCGAGAGTTCATACTCGTCCGGCGGCACGTAGGGTAGCTGCAGGCGAGCCGACTTGTCCGGCGGTGAAAAAAGAACCCCGTCGTGGAACTGCCAGTTGCCGACAAAGAACACTCTCTTCGGGCGAATCAAGCTGAGTAGGTTGATCACGCGGCCGGATTCACCATCGCCGATTACCTTGCCCGATTTACTGAGACGCTTCTGCACGCGCAGCTTTTCTAGGCCTTTCAGTTCCGGTGCCGCTCTCAGATACCAGTAGCTGGCACGGGACCGTACGGACTCTTGTTGTGCCGAAGAAGAAAGCGACTCAGCGAAGTCCCACCATCCGTCCCCTACTTTGACTCTCGCCAGTGGTTTGGTTAGCTGTGCCAGGTCCGCTTGAGCCAGCACTTTGAGGACCGGGTCGCTGCCCTTTGCGAGATGAGGCAGGCCGGCGTTCCAATTATCCTGGTCAAAGCAGTACATTCGGCCAAGCAAGAGGTTCGCGGCGCCGCTGTCAGGGTTGCCTTTGAGTGCGGCCAGCACCTTCTCAATTTCCCGCCGTTGGTCGTAGAGTCTCTTGATCTGTTTACGACGGTCGAAGGCTTGCTTGCGAAACGTCTTGCCGGCGGGCCTCTGACTAGCACGGTAGGCGTGGGTAGCGATCTGCAACGCCACATCGAAACGCTCCGCGCCGACCGCCGCATCGATTTCCGCAAGGCAGGTGTGGACCAATGAACTAATCGCGACCGAGTTTCTGGCGGTGTCCGCGAACTTGGCGAGCGTCTTCTGCTTGACGCTCAGTGTATCCACGGCGAACTTGGTCCCAATAGCGTTGATTACCTCCATCATCAAAGTTGGGTCGCCGCCATCGCCAGCAAGTTCCATCGCCGTGCGACACAGGACAAACCGTTCGCTCGGATTCTTCGATTCCTTCCCCACACTGAACAGTTCCCTTGCCAGTTTGACCTTTTCCGGCGGTGTCCTTTTCTTGTCGAGGAGGTAAACCTCGCTCAGCAGTTTCGCGACGGCAGCCTGGGCGCTGTCGGAAGGCACGGGCCATCGTTTGTCGGCCAACTCCGGTGTCGGTTCCGGGCCGGCTGGCGCGGACTCTTCGACGACTTCGGACGGATCGGAAGGCGGTTCCGCCGGTGCCGCTGTATCACCGAGCCTAACTCCTGCATCGGGTGGTGCCTGGGCAACTTCCTTCGGCGCCGCGCCGGTATCCGACGGGGGCTCTTGCGTTTCCACCGAAAGATCGCTGTCCGAGGGGGTTTCGGCGGGTTTAGTCGCAACTAGAGGAGCCGGCACCGGGGGCGGATTGTCCAATTCTCGCCCAGCCGGCTCGGAGGCCACACTTTGTCCCGGCTCGACGGCGTGCTTGTGCACGGGGATCTCGGGATCGATGCCGGGGAGAAGGCGGAAGCGGGTGGCGAGAAGGCTTTCGAAGAGTGGCTTCAGCCTGCGCGCGGCCACCCAGCGTGAGTGCCGGCGATGCGGCGACTATGAGGAATCCTCGTCGTGAAACCATCGCTGCACCCCCGTAAGTTATCGCTTGTGCCGAAACAACCGTACCTCGGTCAAGCCTGGCGGACGATAAAGTAGGGCTGGTTGGCCAGGTCGGCGCTGAGCCCCGGATAGATCCAGGCGGCGCCGCGAGGGTCGTGGAGTTCAAAATAGTATAGCAGCGGATAAGGGGAATCCGTGTACCGGCCGGGTATCTCCGCACGGAAACGGCCGCCGTCGGCCGACATCTCTGCCGTGCGGTACGCGTCGGACTGATCGACGTGGCGGTAGTGCAACACGGCCGAGGCCAGTCGGTAGCCGGTTTCGGCGGCGATTTCGATGGAGATCGATTCGCCCGGGCGGAAGGTGGCCGGCGGGAGGTGATGGCAGCGGGGGTGGAACTGACGGGGGAAGGCCGCGAAGCCGGGCCGGGAGATCGCCTTCGCCCAGGTGACGGTGGAACTCTCGGGCGCGACAGCGGGTTCCGCTTTCGATTGGGCTTCCATGTCGGCTAGGTCTTTATCGATCGCGTCGAGCCGGTCGGTCCAGTGGCCGCGGAGCACACTTTTAGCGCCGAAGGTGACGTCGTCGACGTAGACTCCCTTGGCCACCTCGGAGAGCTTAACCCAGGCTTCCCGGCTGGCGGCATAACGCTTCAGCGCCTCGTGTATCGCCGCCCGATCGCCCGTCTTTTGATAAAACGCGTAGGCCACCGCAGAGCGCAACTTTTCTGCAAAGTAGCGAGCCGTGTCGGCCTGGATCGTCGTGTCGATCGCCAGCCGGCGGAAGGCCGGATCGTTAGCATCGGCAATCCTCTTTCGTGCCCGGCCCAGATGGGCATCCCCCACCCGCGCCATGGAATCCAGCCATCGGGCCACCTGAAACGGGGAGTATTTTCCACTACGCTTGCCGCTGACCAGCTCGTCGGCGAATTCGTTGCTAGTCGTAAACAGCGCCGGGTCTAACGGACTGACGTTTCCGAAGCGATTGCCGTCGACGATCGGGATATTGGTGTGAATCTCGGGCCAGTACCCTTTGTTCGAACAGGAGGGAGTATGTGCGGTAGTGATCGTAAGCAGCACACGGCTGGCGCGGGACAGGGCGATCTCGCAATCGCGGGCGACCGGGCCGAACTCGGTCTTCAGGTAACGCCCCCAGACCTCTCGCGGCGTGTCGGGATTGTAGAGCATCCGTCCCCAGATCCGGTAAGTGTAGAGGTATTTCTTCCAGGCACCTCCCTCGGGCCGTAAGGAAGCGTCGGCGTAGCCGCCGCGATCGCCGGGGATCCCGGAGCCCATGCGGCCCTTGAACGACAACGGCTCACACCACTCCACTCCGAGGCCGCCACAAATATGGGCGTAGCGGCCGTAGCCGGCGGCCATGGCCGGATCGCCCCAAAGCAGCAGCCGCTGCGTTCCGGGCCAGATGCGGTAGAGCACGTCATGGCGGCGATCCTCGCGCAGGTAGTCGGCGTATCCGTAGCGAGTGAAGCGCCGCTGTCGCTCCATGCTTTCGCCGGGGGCGGCCTTTCGCCATTCAGCGGCTTGGATGGCGGCCTGGTGATACGGCAGTCCCTGGTGCTCGGCCCAGTACTTCGGCCCGACGCTGACCGGCATGCCCGTCGCAAGGGCGATGTCGATCAGCTTGTAGTCGATGCCCTTGCTGTGGATGTCGATCGGCCGCCGCTTTCCGGCGCGAACCACCCCGTCGTAGACCGTCTTCCAGAACTCGTAGGAGCCCTGGGGAATGCCGCTTTCGCTGTGGCAGCGGAAGGTGACGCCGTCGATCTTCGGACAGCTTTCCAGTAGCTTGTGCAAGGCATCGCGGCAATAGGCGGCGTGGTTGTCCGGCGTGAGTCCCTCGATGCGGTAGTTTACGTCCGGGCTATTACGGAAGTCGTATGCATGCGTCCAAAGGGCCAGTTGAAAATGCAGGCCCCGGCCAGTGGCCTGCTCGCTGATGAAGCGAAGCATCTCGAGGTTGCGATCGCGTTCCTCCTCGGGCAACCCGACGGCCTTCACGTCGTAGCCGGGCACGGAGAGCAGGAATGGATACGTGAAGTAAAAGTAGGAATCCCGAATCCGCCGCGGCGCATCGTAGCCCAGACCGAACGTCATCGTGAAACGGTTGATCCGCTGGGTGATCAGCATCGACAGGTATTGTTCCCAGAACGACTTGTCGTAGTACCATCTCTTGTCTTCCACGTCGCTGGTGAACAGCCGGGCGATGCTGCGGACCTGATTGGCCGGCTGCTCGATGATACGATCCGGTCGTTGCAACTCGGCGATCGGGTTGGAGGCATGTTCGACACGATCGGCCAGTTCGAGAATGGCATAGACCACGCCGCGCACGTCAGAGCCGGAAGCCAGCAGGACGGAGCGGTCGGCGGCGTGGCCACGGATGAGTCCCACCGCTTCGGGAACGTCCGGAATGGAGACCCCGGAGCCCTGAAGCACGGGCTGCGCGCGTTTTGAGGTACGCCCGGCAACGAGAACGACCACCGCATCCGACGAGACTCTATCTAGGGAGGAATGCAACTCGATCGAGACGTTTCGAGACTTCAGCCGATCCTGCAACTGAGCGAGCGCCCAACGTGCCGGCGGTTCCGCCAGCAGCCGATCGGCATCGTCGGTTACCAGAGCAACTCCGGCTCGACGGTTTTGCCCGTGAGTCGCCGCCGAGAGAACACTGGCGCCCGAAAGTGCGGCCGCTGCGGTCGCAGTCTTCTTGATGAAATGTCGCCGGGTCTCGCCGGCGGCCGTTTTTCCATGTCCGTCTCTCATGGTCAGAACTCCTCGGTTCGGTATCTCACGGTTTTTTCAAGCCGCGACTTCTGGTATTCGCTGCCGTAGCGTCACTGGAAGCCAACCCGGCCGGGATCAGGAAGTCTCCCCAGTGCCTGCGCTTTCCGACACGATGCCCAAACGAATTCGACAGGTGGATATCCTACCTGAATCTCAGCCGCAACGCCACTCAGGGAACCTGCCGGAGGCCGACCCGGCACAGACGACCTGCAAACCGTTTTTCGAGAGGACCAACGCGCTGAGTCGCTTGTCTTGGATCTCCCTGTTCAAAAAGCGCGTCGCCACCAATTGATTGACTTGTTTGGGCCTGGCAAGAGGAAAGCTGACGAGGCTCGTCACGTGTTGGAAGACCGGCGTTCAAAACGTGTAGCCTCGTACGTTCAGGCAGCGCACACCACCAGGCGGGGGCAAGTGGGAGCGGGGGATGATCGCTACGCCGCCTTGCGTGCGTAATGTTTCAGCAGTCTGCCAAGCCGCTCGTGACAAACCACGGCTTTCGGTCCCAGTGAGTCCACCAGCCCGCCGAACGTCCACACCTTTTTTAGAGAAGAAGTCGCATTCCCATAGTGTTTTGGCGTGTATCTTAATGAACTCATCCCAGGCGCCCTCCCCACGCTTTGGGCCGGAATCAAAGCCGTTGCCTTCGTTCAGAGGATGACCGAAAGAGACTCGAAATCGGTAAGTCCCTTCCCGCTGCTGCCGATTGCGACTACCTGCCCCTTCTCGGATACATCCAGCGGCGACGTTTTCACTTGGCCGTGGCGATGTTGGCCGCCGTCTACGGAGCTGTTGCACACTCATGCAAGGTGATTTAGTATGTAGTGGCCAGATTTCAGCAACGCGATGATAACCGTGAGGTTGCTTCTGATGAGCAAACTGCGCCCCTTGCTGATTTTCGGGACCCGGCCCGAAGCGATCAAGATGGCGCCCGTCGTGCTGGAATGCCGCCGGCGCCGCGAGGCGATCAGCCCAATCGTTTGTGTCTCCGGGCAGCATCGTGAGTTGCTCTCGCCGGTGGTCGACTATTTCGAGATTCATGCAGACGTGCATCTCGACCTCATGCAAACCGACCAGAGTCTCTCCGGCCTGACCGCTCGCTGCATCGAGGTGGTCGACGGCGTCCTCCAAGACACAAGGCCGGACTGCGTGGTCGCCCAGGGCGACACGACCACGGTGATGGCGGTCTCCCTGGCGGCGTTCTATCGGCGGATTCCTTTCGTTCACGTCGAGGCCGGCTTGCGCACCGGCGATCTTCTGGCGCCGTGGCCGGAGGAATTGAACCGGCGGATTGCCGACATGACCACGGCGCTCTACTGCGCTCCGACGCGTCGCGCGGCCGACGTGCTGTTGGCCGAAGGGGCCGATCCCGGGCGCGTGCACGTGACCGGCAATACGGTCATCGACGCCTTGCTGGCCACCGTGGAGCGGGAAAGGAGCCATGCTCGGCGTTGGGAGCGGAAGTATCCCCAACTTCAACGACGGAGGATGATCCTCGTCACGGCGCACCGTCGAGAGAGCTTCGGCATCGCCTTTGAGAACATCTGCCGTGCCGTGGCGACGTTGGCCCGGCGATTTCCCGACGTCCACTTCGTCTATCCCGTCCACCTGAATCCCCACGTTCAGGAACCGGTGCACCGCATGCTCGGCGGCCAAGAAGGCGTGTCGTTGGTCGATCCCGTGGCGTACCCCGAATTTGTCTGGCTGATGGATCGCTCCACGTTGATACTCACCGATTCCGGCGGTGTTCAGGAAGAAGCTCCCTCGCTGCGCAAACCGGTCGTCGTCATGCGCGACGCCACCGAGCGGCCGGAAGCCGTGGAGGCCGGGGCCGCTCGACTCGCGGGGACTTCGGTCGATGGAATCGTCGACAGCGTGACGGAGTTGTTGACCGACCCGGCCCGGTACACCGCGTGCCAAATCGACCACAACCCCTTCGGCGACGGTCGCGCAGCCCAACGCATTATAACACTGATGTTGCAGCAAGGATGGAGGGGGGAAGGATGAATGACCAATGACCAATGAGCAATGACCAATGAGCAATGACCAATGACGAAGGCAAACCCAAATCCCTAAATCCCTAAATCCCTAAACTCCTAAATCCCTAAATCCCTCCACCGCCCCCTACCGGAGATCACCATGCGACGGCTCCGTATTCTATCTTTATTTGTTATCTGCACGGCGCTTGGGCCGCTGAGCGATGCTCGCGCTGAGGGCCCACACTATACGCTTCCGCTTCCGCCCGAGGACAAGGTTTGGAAGCTGATCTGGCAGGACGAGTTTGACGGCGAGGCTCTGGACGAGAGCAAGTGGAGTGTGCCGCCCGGCGCGCCGCGCCGCGACGGATGGTGGATGCGGAAGGCCGTCCGGCTCGACGGCCAGGGGCATTTGGTCATCGACACGCTCAAGGAAGGCGGCCGATACATCGACGGCTGTGTGCACACGGCCGGGAAGTTCGAACGCGCTTTCGGCTACTACGTGGCCCGGATTCAATTCCAAACGCAGCCCGGCCACTGGCCCGCTTTCTGGCTGATGGGCAATGGCGTCGGCAAGGTCGGCAACCAGGGCCGAGACGGCACCGAGATCGACATCATGGAGAAGGCCTGGCTGGACGACCGCGTGCAGCATACCCTGCACTGGGACTGCTACGGCAAGCATCACAAGGCGAAAGCCAAGATCGTCCGCATTCCGGGTATCATGGAAGGGTTCCACACCTTCGGCCTGCTGTGGACGCCCGGGCAGTACGTGTTCTACGTCGACGGCAAGGAGACCTGGCGAACGATGGCCGGCGGCGTATGCCAAGTGCCGCTCCACATCAAGCTCAGCGATGAAGTCGGCAGTTGGCCCGGCGACATCACCCGCGCAAAGCTGCCGGATCGGTTCCTGGTCGACTACGTCCGGGTATACGATCTCGTCGAGCGCAACCGCAAGGCGCCGCGACCACCCCAGTCCACGATCGAGCCGCATCCGACACGGTCGACTGTCGATGCGCGGTAGCCCGGGCTTGGCTCGCGGCCGCTCACTTCCCCGGTTTTGCACCGCCGCTCTTGAGTTGATCGATCTTCACCCGGATCAGCCAATCTCCCCCGGTGAAGTAACCCGCCGGGCGGCCGGGCCGACCGACCAGCGATCTTCCCTTGGCGTCGTGGCTGACAAGCACGCCCTTGGTCCGCTCGGCGTTGAAGTCCGCACAAATCACGAATTTCGCCGGGACCTCGGTCGGCCTGGTCCTCAGCGTGACCCACTTGGAAGGACCCTTCTGGAACCTCTTGTAGGGATAGGCGAAATCGGCGATCTTCTTGAAATCCTCGCCGCACAAGGTGATGTGGAAGTCTTCCTTGGGGGGCGCCCGGTGGCCGTCGCGCGATCCGTGGATCCGCACCGAGGTCAGATACCACCGGCCCTCCGGAGCCTCAAACCCGGCCGCGTGTCCCCTGGGGAAACTCTTCCTGCCGTCGGGCTTGCCGTCGTCGTGGGCTAGTTCGAGCGGCTTGCCGGTCAGATCGCCGGGGCGAATCCGCGTCGGCGAGTCGCCGGCGTCCTGCTCCCTGACGAACCGCTGGTCGGCCGTGCTCAGTTTTTCCAGCGGCACGGTGATTATCTTGCCGTTGGTCTTCTTGAGGCTGACCTTGCCGTCCTTGAAATCCACCAACTCGGCCTCGACGGAAAACGCCTCGCTGGAATCGGTCCACGTCCTCGCAAAAGCTGGCGACACGCACACCACGCACGCAAGCAGCATGGCGACTGAAACATGAACGTTCATTGGCCATTCCTCCTTCTTGAAACGCGCTGAGTTCTATTTCCAGAACCTCAAAAGGGCGGCAGAACTAGCTATTGCCCGTTTCGGGTTTTGTTGTTTGTTTCGTCAGTCAGCAAGAGGTGCTGTGTCCTCCTTCTGACCCTGATCTGATTGTGATGCAGCGTGTATGCCGTTGTTCGGCTCGGGCTTCGGCGGCGTGGCGGGGGCCGCGGCGACCCCGCCGGTAAGCTCTTTCGCGGAGTCGGGATCGGCCGTCAGAAGCGCTCGGACCATCCAATCGTAGGCTTCGCCGACCGGCTCGAACGCGTCGCCGGGCACCCCGACGTACGAATGCGACTGCTCAACGCCTTTGTCCACCCCCAGGTAGATCCCCTTGGTCCGGTGCGGGTTGAACGACAGCGCCACGTGGAACTGCCGGGGCGCCTCGGTCGGCGGGAGCTTCAGCGTGTACCAGCGCATCTGACCGGTCCGCTCAATCGCCCCATACGGGCAGACATAATCCTTGATTACCTTCATCTCCTGATCCAGCAGGTAGACGTGGAAATCCTCGTTGGGCGCCTGGGGGTAACCGTACCGACTGGCGTAGATTTGCACCGCAAAGACGTGTTTCTTGTCGTCGGGCCGCTCGAACCGGACCGCGTGGCCCGACCCGCCCAGGCTCCGCTTGTCGGTCGACGAATCGGCCACGTGGCTCAGCGTGACGGCACGCTTGGGGATTTTGACCTCGGGCGGAGTCGAACGCGAGGCGGCGCTCTTACTCGCCCTGGCCTTGGCAGCAGCATCCCCGTCGTGCTGCAAGCGACTTCGCGGTACGACTTCGTCCCAAGAGTCTTCCCACCCGATGTAATGGACCTTCACACGGCCGTCGGGCTGCACTGCTACCACGCGTGCGGCCCACCACTGCTCTTGCCACTCTGCTTGCAGCACGTCACCGGGCCGGATCGTGTCGTTGGGCTTCAGCGCTTTTCCGGTGGAGGGGATCGACGCAGGCCGGTCGAGCGCGGGCTCCGCGTCTTGCGAGCCACGAGCCGCGTAGGTGCTGCTCGCCTCGGCCTTGGTGGCCCAATGCAGCTTGCCCGACTGATCCACGAGCCCGACCGCGTCGATCTCGTTCCAGCCTCGTATGCGGGGCGAATCGAGATAGAGCTTTACCCGACGAACCGGGAAAGTAACCTTGGCTTGGTCAACGGGGATGTTCGAAACACCCATCCCGATGCCCGGGTCACTGGGATCCTTCCCCTTCCAAACCTCCACTTCATTGCGGTCCGGGCCGAAAAAAGTCACCTTGCTCAAAGCGCCGGGATTGAAAGTCTCGTAGACGTGAATCGCCTTCGGCTTGATCGGTGGTTCGTACTCGAGCAGTAGCCACTCCGCCTGGCCATCGGGAGTGAGCGAAGCCCAGGCAGTCGGAATGTCACCGGCCCGTGGAGTGTCGGGCGCGCCCGTGGCTTGCTCAGGTCCCCACCCGCGCGCGTACGTGCTGCTCGCCTCGGCCTTGATGGCCCAATGGGTTTTGCCCTTCTCATCTGCC